>JBDTFL010000522.1:0-4855 GCA_039937955.1 Polyangiaceae bacterium
GCGAGAATCGATCCGCACGTTTCGCATGAGCCATGAAACAGCTTTAAAACAAGCTCAAAACAATTATGCCACGCATGAACGATTCACGTTCACCCATGAAAGTTGGATCGTGGTGTGAGTGTGCGACGAAGTTTTTCGCCTCGCGCCACCACTGTCATGGCGCGTGTTTTTCGCAGCGACGACCTTGGCGAGCTAAAGCGCTTTGCCCATCACGTGGTAGCCCTTGTCGACGTATACGGTGCTTCCGGTAATCCCCGCCGCGAGTGAGCTCGCGAGAAACGCCGCAGTGTTGCCGACCTCTTCCGCTGTAATCGGTTCGGCCAGCGGAGAATTTTTCGCGGCGTAGTCGACCATCGCTTCGATGATGCCGATCGCGCTCGCGGCACGTGATGCGTAAGGGCCCGCGCTGATCGTGTTCACGCGCACGCCGTGTCGACGTCCCGCCTCGAACGCGAGGACGCGCGTGTCGTTTTCGAGCGCCGCCTTCGCGCTCGACATGCCACCGCCATAACCCGGAATCACACGCTCACCCGCCATGTACGTGAGAGACAAAAACGATCCGCCCGGCTTCATGAGCGGAGAAAATTTCGAGACCATGGAGACGAGCGAGTACGCGCTGACGCCGACCGCCTGCAGGTAACCGTTGCGTGACGTGTCGAGCAGCGCGTTCTTCACCTCGCTGCCGTTCGCCAATGCGTGCACGACGATATCGAGTGGTTTTTCGCCAAAGTCGGTCACGAGAGATTTCGCGAGCCCTTCGATCGAAAAGTCGCCATGGTCTTTGTAACGCTTCGATTCGCGAACGTCGGCGGGCGCGGATTCGAGCGTGTCGTACGCGGCGTCGAGCGGATAAATCTTCTCGAACTCGAGCATGCCGCCGGTCGTCATCTTGCGCGATTCATCCATTTTTCCGCGGCGCAGCAGGGTTTGGAAAATGTTCATCGCCGGCGGCCAAGTCCCGACACAAACGGTTGCACCGGCTTCGGCGAATGCTTTCGCGATCGCAAAACCAAAACCGCCATCATCTGCGACGCCTGCGACAAGCGCTCGTTTGCCCGCGAGATCAATCTTCAACATGCGCGCGTTTCTACCACCGAGCCTGCGTCAGACGCCGAAAAATTCAGCGAACTCCGCGTGCGGTGGGGGGGCTTTGGCGAGCTCCTTGTGTTTGAAGCCGCTGCGAATGCGAAAGATGGTGACGCTCACGTCGTCGGCGGTGAAATCAATCCGCCACTCTTTGTGGGCCAGCACTCCTTTGTCGCGCTCGCGGCGGATACGTCGGTACGCGTGCGGCATCGGTCCGAGCTTCAGGACCTCTTCGACGCCGTGCGCGATGTCGATCGAGTGATCTTTCAGCCACGCGATTTGCGCGCGCGCCTCATCGCTCCACTCGACGATGAACTCGGGCTTCGGATCTTTGACGAGCCAGCCGGCGTCGTCGTCCGGAAAGGCGTCGGCGTAAGGCACGTAAGGCTTGATGTCGAAGATAGGTGTCTGATCGAGCAAATCGATGTCCGAAACGATAACCCTCAAGCCATCCACCTTCACGAGCTTCACTGCGCTCATGCCGATAGCGTTCGGCCGATGCGGCGATCGCGTGGAAAATAAGCCCTTTTTCCCATCGGCGCGGGGAGGCCGCACTTTCGGCTTCCAACCTTCATTGCGGTCGAACCAAAACAAAAGCCAAATGCGTTTCCACTCTTCGAGATTCTGAAGCGCGTCGCGCATGCCGGGCTCGTCGAAGATTTCGATCGTGCCCTCGACCTCTTTGGCCACCACCGCTTGCCGCGGCGCTTCGATCTTTTCGCGAAACGGCGTGTGCGCGATCCCGATCGGCTTCAGCTCCAACGTCTTCATGGAGAAACGGCGGCGCTTTAATGATGATGCATGGTGAACCAGCCCGCGGCCACGGCGACGACTGCTGCGATCGCCACGACCACGCCGATCAGCGCGCTACTTTTTTTCTCGGGAGCACGCGAGGCCACCGGCAAAATGTGCGGCATCATTTGTCCGGGCGTCGACATCGGTGCCGCGGCCGTCATCGGTGAGGATGAAATATTGCTCGCCGTCATCGGGCGACTCAGCCCCTGGCTCACCATCGGATTTTGCGAGCTGTCCGGGGCCGTGAGCGGAAGACCATGCGAGGGGTCGGATGACGGCTCGGGATCCATGTCCTCGAGCGCCGAAAGATTTCCGGCCTGCATTGCGGCGGTCGGCAAAAAAGCTTCCGCGCTCGTTGGCGGACGCGGCACGTCGGCGATTTGCACTTCACCGAGCCACTTCGACGGATCTTCGAAATCACCGAGATTCAAAGCCGAATTCCCACCGAGCTCCGGCTTCTTCGTACCACCACCCGGCAAGCCGACCGCTTCGTCGGGCTTGAGCGAGGTGAACTCGAGCAGCGCTTCTTCGATGAGCTTGTCGATGATCGAAGCCTGCGGCGGACGAATGCGCTGACGCTCCCGCATCGCGCCTTGAACGAGGCTCTCGATATCGAAATCACTGACCGGCTCGCCATACGCAAACAAGAAATGCGAGAGCTCTTTGCCGAGGTCGCGTGCTTTCTGGTAACGATTTTTCGGATCCTGCGCGAGCGCCTTCTGGATGATTTTGTCGAGCTCGGGCGGCACCTTTTTGTTCAGCGGAAGGAGCGACGGCACCTTCGCCTCTTGGACTTTTTTCACCGTCTGGAAATCGGTGTCGCCCATGAAGAGGCGTTGACCCGCCAGCATTTCCCAAAGGATGATGCCGACCGCGAAAATGTCGGTGCGTGCGTCGACCTCTTGGCCCATCGCCGCTTCGGGCGACAGATACGAGAATTTTCCTTTGATGATTCCGGGCTCGGATTTCTCGAGCTGCGAGTTTGCTTTCGCGAGACCAAAGTCCACGATTTTGATCTCGCCGAATTTCGTCACCAGCACGTTGGGCGGCGACATGTCGCGATGCACGATGTGCAGATCGACTCCCTGCGGATCACGAAGCTCGTGCGCGTAGGCGAGGCCTTTGCAAATCTCGAGAGCGATGAACACCGCGTTTTGTACGGGTAAATCGCGTCCGGTTTTTTTGATCCATTCGGTAATGGATTTGAGGTTCGCCCCTTCGACGAACTCCATGACGATGAAGTAGGCGTTGTCACCGACTCCGATGTCGAAGACTTGAACGCAGTTCGAATGCGAGAGGTGCGCAGAAAGCCGCGCCTCGTCCAAGAACATGCTGATGAACTTCTTCTTCTCGGACAGGTGCGGCAAAACGCGTTTGATGGCGACTTGCTTTTTGAAGCCCTGAAGGCCTTCGCTTTCCGCGCGAAAAACCTCCGCCATACCGCCGGATTCGAGCTTTTCGACGACGCGATACCGTTGCTGCGAGTCGGCCATGTGTCCGGCGATCAGAGTGCCATTCGCAGGCGTCGCGGGTCAATGCGCTTATAAGGAAGGCGACTCTGGACGGCTGCGCGTGGCTCGCCTTTCAGATCCGTTGACACGTGAAGCGTTTGCGTCGACCCTTCCGAACCGTGGACGACCTATTTAAAGGCACGAAAGAGCTGGTCGAGGCGACGCTGAAAAAGCTCGGTCTCGACCCGGAAGCGTCAAAAGCAAAAAGCGATGACGCGCATGCGACCTACACGTTCGGCCGTGGCAGCGCGCACGTGCTGGTCGGCGTGGTGAAACGCGTCGAGCAAAAGACCGTGATTTTGCGGGTCGCCGCGCCGGTGATGATCCCGCCCGAAGGAGACGAGGGGCGCGAGCGTGCGCATGCCTTGTACGAGCGCCTGCTCGAGCTGAATGGCGCGGGCCTCTCGAACTGCGCCTTCGCGTTGATCGACGGCCGCGTAGTCGTCGTCTCGGAACGCCCGGCGCCTGGCCTCGACGCCGCCGAGGTCGAACAGATTTTGAAGCACACGTCGGCCGTCGCAGACACGTACGACGATCGCCTGGTCGAGGAGTTCGGCGGCACGCGCGCGTCCGACAAGACATCCGACAAGACCTGATCGATCTTTTTTTTCGAAACCGTGGGACTGATTCTGCGTAGCTCACGCGTGCGAAAAGGGCTGAAATTCACGGCGATCGGCGCTCTGTCGGTCTTCGCATTTCCCCGCGTGGCGCTCGCGATCGAGCCGGAGGTCACGAGCGACACGACCGCGCAATTTTACGACGTGCGCAGCCCCACCGGCGAAACCACGCTCTCACGTCGCCGGCTCACGACGACGCTCGGCGTCTCTGCTTACGACTTGCTCGGGGCCGAAAAGCTGCCGACCGAAGATGGTCGCCTCCAGCCGGAGCTCTCGTTCCGCGCACGCATGCGTTACGACGCGGACTACGGCGCCGACCAAGCTACCGCCACGCCGTCTGCCACCAATTCGTTCGTCCCGGGATTTTCGCGCGGGCCGGTCGACCTCATGTACGGCTACGTCGAGGGTCGCCGCTTCGCGAAAGGCTGGCTCAACTTCAAGCTCGGTCGCCAATACGTGACCGACTCACTCGGCTGGTACTCGTTCGACGGCGGCGAGGCGAAGATCACCACGCCACTTTTCTTTTCAGTAGAAGCATATGGCGGACTCGAGGTTCGCGGTGGAATGCCGCTTTCTACGCCGCGGTTCCAATCAGACGGCGTTTGGCGCGGCGACCGCACCGGCTTCGACCCATCTCTCTACTCTTCTTTTCAAGCGAACGCGCCGGCTCCGGCCATCGGCCTCGCGATCGAAACTGCGGGCTTCACGTGGCTGCACGGCCGGCTCACGTATCGACGCGTTTACAACACCGGCGCGTCCAACGTTTCGGAGTTCGCGAACGGCCTCAATGCACCCGTGCAATACGACGGCACGCGCATCTCGACCGAAAAGATCGGTTACAGCCTC
>JBDTFL010000523.1:0-7416 GCA_039937955.1 Polyangiaceae bacterium
GACAACTGACGCAGCTCGCGGGCTCGGCGAGCAATCCTGCAGCGGCATTTTCGTGGACGCTCGACAGCGCTCCGGCGGGCAGCACGATCACGACAGCGAGCCTTTCGGGCGCAACGACTGCAACGCCGAGCTTCACCCCCGATCTCGCGGGCGACTACAAAGTCACGATCACCGCCACCGCCGGCGGAGCGACCGGAACGAAATCGGCGACGGTGCATGCGCTCACGGGCAAAGCCTTCATCGCGCACACGTACGACGGCGGAAGCGGCTTGCCGATCGCGACTGACGTCCTCGTCGAAAATGCCGACGGCACCGGGATGACGCCGATCGTGTGTCCGACTCCGGCCGTCGTCAGCGGTTCCCTTCCATTCACTACTTATTACCTCGCGTCGGGCGGGCTCGATTGGCTGGAAGGCGACGCTGGAGATCCGGTCTCTGTCGCATTTCCGTACGAGGAGGTCAGCGACTCGGGCGCTACCACTGCCTACGTTGCGGTGGGCACCAGCGATTCGCGGTGTGGCTCGCCATCGATCGCAAAGTTGGACGTTCACGTCGACGCCGGCGTCATTCCGCAGCACACGAGGATCTCATCGTCCGGAAAACGCATCGCGTATTTGCGCGATGACGGCATCGGTCTTCAGGCGGCGACCATCGGGTTCGACGGATCGGATTTACGCTTATTTGGCCCCGCTTTCATCGGTGCAGACGGCGGTCCGGGAGAATCGAACGACTCACCGACCGTGCCACCGGTTTGGATCGACGACACACAAATCGCCTGGATCGTGAGCGGAACGGATCTCTCCTCATGGGCGATCAAGGTCGTGCGCGACCAGCCCGGAGCGACGGTCGCCACCTTCATGACGTGCAACTCAGCGAGCAGTCCGGGCTCGTGGTTCACGCCCGCCGAAACCAAGATCTTCGAGTTCGAATTGTTGGCCGACGGCACCGCGGTCGTCGCGACCCAGCTCTCGACGGTCGACGCCGGCAACTTCGTGCAGATCCTCGTGTTGCATCCGAATACGGTGACGCACCAATGCGAGCTCGTGCGCTCGTTCTCGGGTGCGGAGTCCGGAACGGCGGAGGACTTCTCGATATCGCCCGACAAAAAATCGGTCGCGTTTCTCGGAAGCCCGGGCAACAGCGGGACGTACACGCTTTACATAGCGCCGCTCGACGGAACGTCACCGCCAGTCGCGCTCCCCGGCGCACCGACGCAAGGTCAGGTGTCGCAAGGTCCGCGTTGGGTGGGTGGTGGTCACACGATCGTTTGGGGACAAGGACAAATCACCGACGGCGGCTCGACCGCCACCGTGTTTGCAGTTCCCGCTCTTGGCGGCACCGCGAAGCCGATCGCGGCGAGCAATTCATCGAGCGAAGCTTTCTACTCCGTCGGCAACAGCTGCAGCGTCGCGTTCGAGAATGCGTCGCCAGTTGCTGGATTCGCGATGCTCGGAATTTTCATTGGGCTCGTCGTGCGTCGCAAACGCGGCAAAAAATAGGTGATTTCTCGCATCGCGCCCGCGATCGGAATTTCATTTTTCGCCGTGGGCTGCGCAACATCTCCTCCGGATATTCCGTGGACTGGTCGCGCCATGCTCGCCGGCGAAACGCAATTTCTCGCGCCGTACGTGCGCTCGCGTTCGGAGCAATGCGAGGATCGCGTGTTCGAGCTCACGCTTGGAGATCGCCCGAGCGTCGTGATCGCGACGCTGCCGGCGATCTACGAATCGGGTTGGACGCTGCGCACGTGCGACGGCGAAATCCATTTCTTGCTCGACTGCTCGGATCATGGAGAAGGAATGCGATGCCGCGCCCACGATTGGCCGTTACCGATCGGGAGTCAGTCCGAATTTCCATACGAGCTCGCCGCCGTCGCGGAAGAAGCGCCGACGTGTCCGCGCGAAAAAAGCTGTGCGACCAAGAAAAATAATTGCGGCGATGACGGGCTCACGCTTCGTCGCTACGACGCGAAAGCCATGAGCTCGCTCCCGTCGTCGGCGCGTTTTTCGACGGCATTTTACGAAGTCGAAAAGTGCGGTGCGAGGCGAGCGGTTGCCGTTCGTTGCCCGCGCGAGGATCCGTATCGCTGCATCACGACGACGCGCGATCTGCCTTAAATCAAAGGCGATTCGCGATCGCCGCTATTGAATATGCTCGGCGAACTTCGACGACTGCCGCACCGGCACGATGCGCCCCGACAAAGTGAACGCGCCGGTCCACGACAAAATCGGCGGCGGTGATTTTTCGTCGCCGAGCAAAACGCGCTCGACGAGATTTTCGTAGATGTCGATCATCTCTTTTGCGAAGTACGCGCCCGTCTCCGGCGACGCGCGATGCGGCCGACCCGTGTAACCGGGAAACGGTTGCAGCGCATGCCAACCCATCGCGTACGAAATTAGATCGAGCTCGAGCGCGAAGCCATCACGACCCGCGCGTTTCATGGCGCGTGACGCGCGCGCCCAATTCGGATTCGGCGTCACTTGCGGACACGGCGGAAGATCTTTGTATTTCGGATCGACTGAATCCGGCGCGAAATGCAGAGTCATCGACGTCTCGAAAAATCCTGCATGAAAATCGCGATGAAGATTTTCCTGCATCTCTTTGCGC
This sequence comes from Polyangiaceae bacterium, assembly GCA_039937955.1. Lineage (GTDB taxonomy): Bacteria > Myxococcota_A > Polyangia > Polyangiales > Polyangiaceae > JAICXU01. The sequence continues at coordinate 2,608 of JBDTFL010000523.1, forward strand.
TCGGCTTCGTCATCGATATGCGCAAATGCTTTTCCGTGAGCCACGCCCATGCCCTCGTTCAAGAGCTCACGCAAAAGCGCATTGAACGGCGAGAGCGCTTTCACGCCATGCTCACGCAAAAGCGAAACCCCTGACTCGAGACCGAGCGCATGAAGTGGCGCGCCGTGAAATGTGACGAACACGACCTTCGTTGCACCGAGCTCCGCGAGCGCGCGACACGCTTCGCGAATGATGGTGCGCGCGGTCGGCAGGTGCGTCCAACGCGAGCCCACGCCCGGTGACGGCTCGACGCCGATCTCCAAATCCGGCGCGATCAAGATCGGCCAATCATGCTTTTTTTGTAGGCGATCGCCGAGCGCACGGATCAGACCCGATGAAACCAAACCGTCGTTGCGCAGCGACAAATGCGGGCCGTGATACTCGACTGGATTGATCGGTAAATAGATCGGCGCGCCCGACCGCGCGAGCTTCTTTGCTTCGCCGTGGGGTAGTTGGAGAATGTTGATGACGTCGGCCATTTTTTCCAAACCCGTGCGGCTCAGTGTGCGTGCAATTTACAACTACCGTTTTCGCAGGTGGCCGGATTGAGGCGATAGCGGCGTTTGGCGATTTGCGTGTAACCGAAATCGGCGAGCTGCTTGATACCCGGCACCCAATAAAGGAAGGCAAGCGGGCCGATGATTGGAGTCAATGCCGCGACGCGCGCGATGGCGGCGGCGCCTTTGAAGATTTTGTCGGTCGGCGAGACCACGTGCATCTTGTCCATCAGGTCGTCGTAGGAAATTTTCGGTAGGCCCTCGAGCGTCGTGGGATCCTGGAAATTCCGCAGGTCGACTTTGTCGCCGGCGAGCGAGCGACATTGCTCTGCGCCGCGCGTGCAAATCCGGCAGTTGCCGTCGTACAAAACCACCCACTTTTCTCGCACGCAGAGAGTGTGGGGTACGAGCCTCGTTCCGGCCAGACTTGCATTCATACGCAAATATGCATATATACATAAAAGATGCTGGAAACCGCCACTTCGACGACGTCCTCGCACGAGCGATGGGACCTGTATCGGACGCTCGCCGAGCCGCTCCGTTTGCGCCTTTTAGCGCTCGTTGCGGAAGAAGAGCTGGCCGTCGGTGAGCTCGCGGAGCTGTTGAAAGAATCGCAGCCGAATGTTTCGCGCGCGTGGACTCCGCTTCGTGATGCCGGGCTGGTGGCAGCGCGTCGCGAAGGCACGCGTGTTTTTTTGAGCCTGCGTGAAGGTGCATCGGATGACGTCGTGGTGAGTGACGCGTTGAAGAGTGGTCGCACGCTCGCCGAAAAAGACGGCAGCCTCGCGCGCGTTCGGGGGGTGGTTGAAGCGCGGGATCTTGCGGTTCGTGCATTTTTCGATGCGCCGCGTGATCGTGATCCGGAGGCGCTCAAGCGTCCGCCGCCGGAGCTCGGCGCGTATCTCTATGGCATCTCGCGTTTTCGCGAAGAGACCGCGCTCGACGCAGGCACGGGTGATGGCGGTTTGCTCGATGTGCTTTGCCCCATGTTTTCTCGGGTGATCGCGGTCGATCGATCGAAGGCGCAGCTGGAAGCTGCCAAGTCACGCACCACGCTCCGCGGTTTTCGCAACGTGAAATTCATCGAAGGCGATCTGAATTCAGCCGACGTGAAGAAGGCGGTCGGCCACGGAGTCGACGCCGTTTTCGCCGTTCGGCTTTTGCATCACGCCGCGAAGCCCGCGGACTTGATGAAGACGATGGCGAAGCTACTCGCACCGGGTGGCCGCATCGTCGCGCTCGACTACGCCAAGCACGATGACGAAAAAATGCGCGAGCAAGGTGACTTGTGGCTCGGCTTCGGCGAAGCGGATCTTCGTTCGCTCGCACGCGGCGCAGGTCTCACTTTGGATTCCGCAAATCCGATCGCCGCGAATTTGGTTCCACCCGGACCCGACGCGCACCTGCCATGGGAAAGCTTCGTTTTCGTAAAACCCAAGTAAAAAATTTCCAAAACTATAGCAAAAAAGTTCAATAAATCGGCCAAAATAGGCCCTATTTCGCGTCACCACCTAAGGACACATCATCATGAGCGACAACACGTTTTCGACTTCCAAGACCTACAAAGTTCGCGACATCAAGCTTGCGGATTGGGGTCGCAAAGAGATCAAAATCGCCGAGAGCGAGATGCCTGGGCTCATGGCCCTTCGCGCCGAGTACGGCACGACGAAGCCGCTCAAGGGCGCGCGCATCGCCGGCTGTTTGCACATGACGACGCAGACTGCGGTGCTCATCGAGACGCTCACCGCGCTCGGCGCCGAGGTCACTTGGACGAGCTGCAACATTTACTCGACGCAAGATCAGGCCGCCGCGGCGATCGCCGTGACCGGCGTTCCGGTGTTCGCTTGGAAAGGTGAGAGCGAAGCGGAATACGACGAGTGCATCGAGCTCCAGCTCAAAGCATTCCCGGGCGGTAAAGGCCCGAACATGATCTTGGACGACGGCGGCGACCTCACCATCATCGCGCACAAGAAACATCCCGAGCTCTTCGAAGGGAACGATCCGGTTCGCGGCATCAGCGAGGAGACGACCACCGGCGTGCATCGGCTCTACGAAATGCACAAAAAAGGGGAGCTTAAGGTCCCCGCCATTAATGTTAATGATTCGGTCACCAAGTCTAAGTTCGACAATCTCTATGGTTGCCGCGAATCACTCGGCGACGGCTTGAAGCGCGCGACCGGCGTCATGTTCGCCGGCAAAGTTGCGGTCGTTGCAGGTTACGGCGACGTCGGTAAGGGCTGCGCACAGTCGCTCCGCGGTTTGGGCGCACGCGTTCTCATCACCGAAATCGATCCGATCATCGCGCTCCAAGCGGCGATGGAAGGATACGAAGTCACCACGATGGAAAAAGCTGCATCGCGCGGCGACATCTTCGTCACCGCAACGGGCTGCATGGGCATCATCCGCCCCGAGCATTTGAAGGCGATGAAAGATCAGGCCATCGTCTGCAACATCGGCCACTTCGATTGCGAGATCGACGTCGCGTGGCTCGAGAAAAACCCGGAAATCAAAGAAGAGAACGTCAAGCCGCAGGTCGACCAGTTCATCTTCCCGGACGGCAAACGCATCACGCTTCTCGCGCGCGGTCGTCTCGTCAACCTCGGTTGCGCGAACGGTCACCCGTCATTCGTCATGAGCGCGAGCTTCACCAATCAGACGCTCGCCCAGATCGCGCTCTGGACCGAGAATCACAAGTACCCGCTCGGCGTTCACGTGCTCCCGAAGGCGCTCGACGAAAAAGTCGCGGCGCTCCACTTGCCGAAGCTCGGCGTCGAGCTCACGAAGCTCACGAAAGAGCAGGCCGGTTACCTCGGCGTGTCAGTGGATGGACCGTTCAAGCCTGAGCACTATCGTTACTAAGCAAGGCTCATCAAAAAAGATGAACGACGGCGATTGCCTTTCGAGGCGACCGCCGTTTTTTATTTTAGAAAATTAGGTGCCCCCTCCCGGCCCGTCCTCGCCGCTGCGCGGCTGCGGGCGCGCCGACCTCCCCCAAATCGGGTGCTCGGCCTGCGGCCTGCGCGCCCTCAGGGGGAGGTGGAGTCGACTGCTTGCTCGGAGATTGAGTCTTCGAAAACGCGTCGCACGTTGGCACCGGAGATCGTGAGCAAGCTAACGATCTCGGCTGGAGAGGCTTGTTTTATCGAGTCAACGCAGACGTCTCGGACGTTAGTTGGCTACGCACGTGCGAGTCCCGTTTGAGCGGGGCCCCAGCTCTACGCGCGTTTTTTCTTTTTTCGGTCGCTCAGCTTGCGAACGAATACGAGGCCGATCATTCCGAGAAGCGCGCTGAGACCGCCGTCGCCTTCTGCGCGCGCAGCGGCCGCGCAACCACCGATCGATCCGGTGTTGTTCGCGGCGGCAGTATTGGCTTGATCCGGCGAACCGTATCCAACGACGTCGCAACCGCTATAGATCGGGCACGTGGCGTTGATGGAATTGGTGACGAAGCGCGTGTTGGAGAGCTCCGATTGATCGGTCGCCGCTTGCAATGTGAAATCGGTGGTCATCGCGGCGTGTGAAATGTCGCTGCGCATTCGCGTGACGCGCACGGTGGGACCGGCCATTCCTACGAACAGGTCGGCGATGTCGTCGGCGCGAACTTGGTCCGCGCTTTCGCCGGCGCCACCATCACTGTCGGTACCGCCGTCTGCGTCTCCGACCGGAAGGTAATCGTCGCTCGCGGTCGCGGCCGGAGCGACACCACCACCGCCACCGAAGCCTCCGCCGCCGTAATAAATTCCGCCGCTCTCGATGACGCCGGAAATGAGGGTCTCATTCAATCCGAGTGAGCTCTCGATCTCCCAACCTCTGCCGACGAGATTCGCTTCTTTTTGCGCCCGCAGCGTCGTGTAGTTGCTCGACTGCGTGTTCCAGTCCCAAATCAGCTCACTGTCCTCGATGTGAAATAGAGGGAAATTCTGCGGCTCGTAGCGACCGTCGGCCACTACCCAAATCGTGATTCCGACCGTGGCGCCCGTTCCGATCGCCGCCATACGAAGCGGGAGTGAAAGCGATGCGCCTTGCGTCGTCACGCGAACCGGACGCATTGCCTGAACGCCTTCGTCCGGCAAAAGCTTCATCGCGAGAAAATCGAAACCCTCTTTGACGTACTCGTCGATGACGGGCGTCACGTCGGCAGGAATCGAAAATCCGTTGGTCGTGAGCCAAGCATTGAGCGCGCCCGAGTCGGTTGCGTGCAGTTGCACGGTCTCGTACGGCCCGACATTCTGTTGCTTCGTCACCGTGACGCCGCCACCGGCTGCACCGGGAG
>JBDTFL010000524.1:0-4218 GCA_039937955.1 Polyangiaceae bacterium
GGTGCCCGCGCTGACTTAGTCGGCGGTGCCCGCGCTGACTTAGTCGGCGGTGCCCGCGCTGACTTAGTCGGCGGTGATGGTGCCCTTGGGCGCAGTCAATTTTTGCTCGCCAAATTTCTTGCCGACCATGATCGATTTGCGCGCGCAGACCTCGCCGAATTCGAAAGGCGTCTTCTTCACCGCGTCCAGCATGCACGCGATCACCGGTTTTCCGAGGTCGTCTGGGCCCGTCACCTTGGTCGACGTGAGCTTTCCTTTGTAGTCGAACGACATCGTGATTCGAATTTCGCCGGCGAGATTCGGATTCTTCTTTTTGCCTTCTTGGTAGCAAGCGTTGAACTTCGGGCGCACTTGCGACTCGAAATTCGCGGACGCTGGGTTGCAAGGGTCGGGCGCGCTCGTGTCAGTCGTGGTGGTCGCCGTGTTGATCGGCGTCATGCCCCCGTCGGAGGTCGACGCGTCACCATCCGAGACAGCCGGAACCGACGCGTCCGGCGCAAGTGCCGCGAGGAGCCCGCCGTCGCCGGAGCCTGTGACGTTGGCCGGTGGCGTTTGAGGCGATCCGCATGCGCTGAGAATAAAGAGCAAGAAACCGGCTGAATTCACCTTAAAAATGCGTGCAATATGCATTTATATTTTCTCCAGGCCGTGACGAAAAACGATGGTGCGTCGCGCGTCCAATCCGGAATGGAGTGGCGTCGCATTTTTCGCGGGTGTGAGGGTAACGCGTGTTCCGGGTGCAAGCGGAACGACGCGCGGCTCGTCATCGATGCTCCACGCGGCGCCGTCGGTGTACGGCACGAGCCAAGGAGCTTCGGGCGCGATGCCGACCGCGACGATCGAATCTTCTCCGGCCCGACCCAAAACTTCTGCGCCGCGGTCCAGCTCTTTGACGCCCGCGAGAATCGTCGGCTCGAAGCCGCGCCGGATCAATTTTCGCGCGAGGGTCAAGAGTGAAAGCTCGCCCGGAACGGCCGCCGGATCACGAACCGCTGCGTAACCGGCAAGCCAAAACGGAAGCGCCGAAGATGCAGCGCCCCAAGATCCGCGTGGCGTCAGGGCGCGCCATCGCTCCGCAGCGCCTTCGACGCAAATCGCCGATTCGGATTTCTCGAGATTAGGTGCGCATGCGAAAAAAATCGTGTCCTGGCCGGCGTCGGGTGAAATCGTTGCGCCGTCCAAAATGGAAATCGAAACGATGCGCGTCGATGGGATCGGCATTTTTGCCGCGGATTCCGCGTCGAGCGTGGCGAGCTCCACGATGCCGCTCGCGCGCAAAGCCTGCGTCGCATCCCAAGGCAAATCAGCAGCCGCGAGCCACGTCGTGACATTCGTGTGGGATTGCTCACGGATTTCTCGAATGCCGTAGAGCCCACCCGCGCGCACTGCCGGGCTCGATGCAATTTCGATCGGGCTCGTGCCGCGACGCCAAATGGTGAAGAGCCCACTCGTCGACGTGCACCATGCAATTGCTCCCGCCGCTTCTTGAATGGGACGCGCGCCGCCAGGTAAACGAAGTGAAATGGTCTCGGCGGGCGCTTTCGCGTTCGCGAGAAAACACATGTTGGGTGACGCAGAAACGACGACGAACGGTGCCGCGCTCGGCTCGCTCGCGAACGAATGAAAGCCAGCTTCCGCGAACGGTGCATAGAGATCGTCGAGTGGATTTTTTTGAGACAACGCAGCGGAATCGGCGTGCGTTGCGATGAACGCGTCGAGTTGCTCGTCGGCGCACGGTGAATCGAGCAGCGTGCCAGGGTGCGCATTTTTCAGCGTGAAGCCGAGCGTTCCGCCGAAGTCGTTCGCCTCGCGGTGCAAGATCCGCGCGGCTCCGCCGTTTCGTGTGGTGACGCTTACGTGCTCCGCGGCGCACGTGCAAAAGCCGAGGCTACCGCGTCCGTGTGTGATGACCCCATCACGATCGACCTCCAAATCAGCCTCGCCGCGCATGTTGGCGGCAACTGCGACGACGCAGGTTCCCGCTCCGATCGCGGCGTCTGCGTGATTGGCGCTGAGCCATCCGTCGGGGAATGCGCTGAAGCCGATCGCGGTGAATTTTTTCGCGGTGTCGTCGACCAGGCCGCGCGCCTCGCCGATTTGCAAAACGTGCGCACGAATGACGATCGCGACTCCCGCCAACGCTGCCAAAAAAAGAAGGCGCTTTGCCGAACGCATCCGACGCGTCGTTCGCTCGCGAACGACCGCCCGCGCAAGCTCACGTCGGCGACGATCGGCGCGCGCGATGTCTTCGCGCTCGAGTCGAGTGTGCTCTGGGTGACGGCCGGCCAATGCCGAGAGCGCGTGCTCCACTTCCTCTAAGCCTCGTGCATCACCAGGCTCGGATTCCCGAAGGTCATCCAGTCCTGGTTCGTTCGATGGCTCTTCGTCGAATTTGAGCGGATCGACGTCGCCGGATTTCGGAGCGGAGAGCCGCGGCGGTCGCACCATTCAAGGATATCAAAGCCTCCAAGACCGGCCGACTTTGTAGCCTGAGGTGGTAAAATACCATCCATGTGGGCGTTATCCGATCCGGGAAAAGACCCCCAAAACGTCCCAAATTTTACTGCTCTAAATCACCCCGGGGCGTAAATTCCCACAAATCGTCATACCGCCTCACACATGTAGGTCTTGGTATCGTTCGTGCTCAAGCGCGTCGCATGAACCGTTCGCTCCTGTTCCCGTCGTTCGCTCTCGGACTCCTCGCTCTCGCCGCTTGCTCGGCCCCCGCTGATACGTCCACGGACGACGACAGCGATGAAGCGCTCACCAGTCTCACTGCGCTCGCACGTACGTTGAAGCTGCAGTCGGTCGTGTATGTCGATGCGTCGGCGAGCGACGACGAAATTCTCGAAGCCGCCAAGAAGCAAAATCAATCGGCGTTCGGTGCGCTCCGCACTGCGAGTGTCGGCGTCAATGATCGCGAGCTCGCGAGTATCGATGCATCGACGTTCGTGAAGTCACATGTGAAAGTCTACGACGTTGCCAAGGGCGACAAAACCGGCACACCAATGCTGCGTGTATCTTACAAATATACCGATCACGCGGTCGTTCCGAAGACGATGTCCAAGCGTTCGGCGCTCCCGATCGCAGTGCTCGCAGGTGATTACGAGACGCAGCTCGATCGCATCACCACGCAATGCACGGCGAACGACAGCGAAGCGAAAGAGTTTCGCGATTCGATTTGGTACGTGTTCGACCCGTCGCTCGATGGCTGCAAGACCGCGATGGCGGCCGAGCAAAGAGTCATCGATGCGGATCACGCGAAAATTACCGATAAAAGCGGCGTTCCGCTGTCGGAGGTGAATCGCCTTTATTCACCGCTCACGGTGAGCCTCACGCGCGCGAAGCTGAATGGAACCGCGACGTATCCGGAATACGATCGCCTTTACGGCGGTGGCGTTCAGTCCGGAAAATTGGTCATCGGAATGGTGAGCGGCATGATGGCCGACTGGGCCGCGGGTGAGCATCACGACACCATCGAGGACGACGGCTACGACATGTGGTTCGGCGGCCTCCGCGAAATTTTCGCAGCACGCCCCGAGATGGCGCTCGTGAAGAGCGAGCCGGCCGAGGACTTCACGAAATTCATTGTGAGCGGCAAGACGTACAGCGTTCCCGGCGGCATCAAAGACATCATGAAATGGGAGCTCGACGGCAGCGGCTTCCCGGCCGGGACCTCGACGACGGTGCAGCACGCATTGCGCGTTGCGGCTGGCGACAAAATCGCGAAGCACTGGCTCACGTTCGAGGCGCCCGTCACGGTTTCAATTGGTTCGGCGGCGAGCAAATCCCTTACGATTCAGCTGAATTCGTACTTCGGTGCCGAGACCGATCCGACGCCCCACAAGCGCGGAATCAAGAACAGCGACATCTTCGTCTACAACGGCCACTCGTATATCGGTTACGGCCCGCTCGATCCGAGCAACTTCTCGTCGAGCGATTTCCCGAGCAGCTACCAAGTCATGGTCGTGAACGGTTGTGTATCTTACAACTATTACGAGAAGGACTACTTCCCCCTCAAAAACGGCGGAACGAAGAACCTGGAGCTCATCACCAACGGCCTGGAGAGCTGGGTGAACGAGAGCGGTCCGGCGATGGGACGATTGGTCGGCGCGATGATCGACGGCAAACAAGAGAGCTACACGAACATCCTCAAGGCCGCGCAGTTCACCCAGTACGGCTACGACTGGGGAATGGATGCGCTCCGCGTCGTCGACG
>JBDTFL010000525.1:0-5658 GCA_039937955.1 Polyangiaceae bacterium
TGCCAATGTGCAAGAGCACCGGCGGCGTGCCGCAATGATAGATGAATGCTCCAGGCACCTTGGCTACGAACGAAAACGTCACCGACTGACCGGGGTCGACGCTGCGATAGTCGACGTTGGGCGCGACCTGGGCTGCGTGAAAATCGATCGAGTGCGCCATCATGCCGTGATTGACGAGCGTGACCTGCACGGTCTGCCCTTGCCGCACGTGAATGAACGGCGCAGGAACGCTGCCGCCAAACGTCCACGCGTTGTAATCCACGCCGCTCGCGATCTTCACCATCGCATCGGTCGCCTCAAGGGTGACCGCCACGGTGTCGCCTTCTCCGAGCAACGGCGGCAGTCGCGCATCACGCGCTTGTGGCTCCGGAGTCGGCGACGCGAGGCTCAGTGGTGAAATCGCGGCCGCCGCATTTTGCGGCGTTGCGGGCGCCACGGCGAGCGCGCTCTGCATTCCGCCGACGAGCAGAACGATCGCGATGGCGATGCCTGCAATGGCGGCGCCTTGCTCGGACCACGGGAGCTTCGGAGGCTCCAGAGCGAGGATCTCTGCGGGGGCGGACTCGACGAAGCGCTGCCAACGCGGCGAACGTTGTCCTAAGTAGTAATCGACACTGTAGGGCGTGCGCCCGATCACGCGATCACACATCCACAGTGCTGCGAACACGAGCACGTATGCGAGCGAGGGGCCGAGATTCGCGGCGCCGATGACGTAAGGTCCGCTGAAGCCTTCCGCCGTCGACCAGAGAAGCAGACTGAACAACGCGCCGACGAAATAGATCCAGCGACGTCCGAGACCGGCGAGCAGCCCGACCGCAATGACTGTCTCGAGGATGCGGGTGAGCAAAACGAAGACGCCTGTCGCGGGCGTCACGATCGCGATCCACATCGCGAACCAGCCGTGCAAATAACCCGGTTGCCCTTGCGAAGCGTTATGGAGATAGCCGACGTAATGAGCCGCGAACGCAGGACGCCACGCGAGATAAGCGTCTACCGCCCAGATGATCCCGAACGCCGCGCGTGCAGCGCTGATTCCAGCTGTCGTCCAACTTGTCTTCATGAGGTCCCCTCTTCAATGAATTCGTTCATCGCGCTCAGCCAGGCTTTCCGTCGACCCGCCGCCTTAGGAGAATCGGTGCATCGACGATGACGTAGATCGCGAACGCCACGCTCCAGAGGATGCCCGCGCACTCGAGAAAATGAAGATATTCCGCGGGCAAGAGCATCGGGCCGAAGACACGAGCGACAGCTGCGAGCGTCACGAGAACGAACGCGAACGTGATCCAAGGGCTCGCTTCGAGCACGTGGCCCGTGTGACCGAGCGTAACGCGCGCCATCATTCCCAAGGTGAGCGAGCCGATCGCGCCAGCGGTCAGCGCGTGGGTCGCGAGCGAGCTCGACATCGCCGGATCGATGACCGCCCATCCTCGAAGCAAGAGTCCGATCGGAATCCAGAGATAGCCGAAGTGAAGGATCCACAAGAGCGGCGTGCGCATCGCGAATTGCATGCCCCAATGCACCGCGCGTGCAGTCGCGAGAACGCCAACCACCGCCGAAACAGCGCCGTTCAACGCATGATCGGGCTTCACGACGTCGAGCAAGGTTAAGCACACCATGGCAGCGAGAGTGAGTCGATCGAGCGTCGCGTGCGAGCGAATCGAGGCGGCCGCCGTGACGTTGCGCGTGAACATGGGCAGCACGCGCCCGACCATGACGAGCATCAAGAGCACGACGATGTCGACGCCAACGATGCATCCGCGCCGCTGCCAACCCGTCACGATACCGAGAGCGTCGAGATGAACCGCGAGGTTCGCGAGCCAGAGCGCGCCGAGCACGGCAACCATGATGAGGTTGCGTGTGTTTTTCGCGCGAACGATCGGCCGCCCGAGGGCGATCATGAGCGCCGGCAAAAATGCGAGGTCGACGACCGCTGCAACTCCACGAGGAAGTGACGTGGCGAAGGTCACGGCAAACCGACCCGCCATCCACAGCACGGCGAGCCCGAGAAGCGGCGCACCGACAGCGGTCTCTTGTTTCGTCCAGTTGCCGACCGCGGTCAGGAGAAAGCCCGCAATCACGGCGACCGCAAAACCGAACACCATCTCATGCGCATGCCAGTAGATCGGAACGAGATAGCTACCTGGATGAATCACGCCGAGGAACACCAACAACCAGAGAGGTGCGATCACCGCGGCGAACGCGGAGGCCAACAGAAAGAAGGGACGAAATCCCTTTCTCCCAAGTGACAGTCCGGCAGGTGTTTCGTGGTCTGCCCGGACGAGCGGCGTCAGTGTCTCGTTCATCCTTTTACTCGACCTCCAACCAGGCCGCGTTGAGTGAAGACGTGCGTTGTCTTGGCCGGGACTTCCCTGGCTCCTGAGCATGCTTCGTACCGCTCGTCCAAAAGCTGCGGAACCTGCAAAGGCCGCGCGTCCTTAGGTGATGCGTATGACCGCTGCGTGCCGCCTCGATAAAGACGCGCAGTTGGTGCGCGAGAACGTGCAGACTTTGCGCGCGAGCCTCGTCCGAACGGATGAGCCCTCTGACAGCAGGCGCTGCGATTCCCATCTGTTCACATTTGTCTGTTAAAATTTCACAGGCAGTCTGTTACCGCCCGTCTCTCATGGACACGGCGCGAGGCCATAGGCGGTCGGGTTTGCATCGAAGCCGTCTGGCGTTTTCAGATCGACACCGGCCACCCATCCTAGATGTGGATTGCTCGGGTCGCTCGTTCCGTAGGTTCGGTACCACGTGGTGTTTCCACCCTTGTGCAATTCGCCAGTGCCCCAACATTCGAACGCGCTGTATTCGGTGGCGAGCTGGTCGACCGGGTCTTGGTCGTACGATTTGTCCGGGTAGACGAATCCGTAGAGCGTGTTGCCGCAAAAAAGCCAGGCGTCTGCGTGCACACTGCAATCGAATCCGCCGTCGGGAAGCATGGCGTCCGGGAGGTCGGGGAGAACGCGAGCGTCGATGCGTGCGTCGCTGACGCCTGATTCGGTGACGACCGAGATCGCGTGGTCGACGAAGCTGGCGTCGATGACCGCGCCGCCATTTGGTGACGTACCGCCGGTCAATCCGTCGAGGCTGCACCAACAGAAAAATAGCGACACCGCGACTGCGCTTGCAGGAACGACAAACGCTCGTCGTCGCATCGGGGCAGCATACTCCGAGCACGCGGAGCCGCCAGCTCGCTGATCACAAACACTCGGGTTTTACACGGCGAATTCCATTCGCATCGATCGTGAACATCGGATCGCAATGCGATTTTGCGGCGTGATGGGACGTTCCGCCTTTCGGCGCGATCGGCACATGAGAGGCCGTATGGCTCGTGGTGACTGATGTCATTGCCGTTGCGTCGACGTTGAGGAGCGTCGCGGGTGATGTCGTGGCAGCGTCGTCATCGGGTTTCGGATCGGCGGTGGTCGTCGTCGCGGTGTCGGACACTGCGGTCGGCGCGGCAGACGTCTGCGAATGGGGACGAAACGACAATGTGGCGATCGCAGCAGCGACTGCTCCGATCATGAGCGCTGGAGCAAGCCACTTTCGACGCGTCGAAATCGACGGCGAGCTCTCGAACGTCTTCGGCGCGGTCAGCGTGCGCGTGCTCTCCGCAGTGAGCGGCGCTCCTTCATCGGCGAGCCCCGCTTCGATGCGCGCGACACGCTTCGCGCGTTCGGCGAGCGACTCCCCAGCGAGCGCCGTCACCCAACGACCGACCTCCTCCGCGTCGGCCGGAGCCGTCACGGCGCGAATCGCCGACGCCATTTCGCGACACGAGGAGAAGCGCGTGGTCGGATCGCGTGACAGACCGCGCATCACGATGTCGTCGAAGCCCGCATTTTCGGGCGTGTACGAGCTCGGCGCCAAAATTTTTTTCTCCAGAACACCGGCCAAAACCGAGGCTTCGGTGGACGAATCGAACAGGCGTCTGCCAGCGAGCAGCTCCCAAAAAATCACTGCCGCTGCGTATTGATCAGCCAGCGGCCCGACGTCTTTGTGGAGCACGTGCTCGGGCGCCATGTAGCCGAGCTTTCCTTTCAGATAGCCTTTACGTGTAGTTTGCAACCTTCCGGTGGCCTTCGCGATGCCGAAGTCGAGCACGCGAGACATGCCGTCGACACCCACCAAAATGTTTTGCGGCGACACGTCGCGATGCACGATCGACAAAGGCTGACCGCGCTCGTCGGTGGCTTCGTGCACCGCTTGAAGCCCGCTCAGCATGTCGAGCGTTATCGCCACCGCGATGTTCAGCGGCACTGGCGCTTCGTCGGTCTTGGCGGAGCGCGTGAGCAACGACAAAGTTGCACCATGCACGTATTCCATCACGAGCAGTAACTCCTGCTCGTGCTCCACGACGTCGATAGTCGCAACGATGTGCGGATCGCGAACGCGCGCGCTCAGCCGCGCTTCGTCGCGAAACATCGCCAGAGCATGGGGCTCGCTCGCCACGTGTGGATGCATTCGTTTGATGGCAACGAGGCGCGCGAACCCGGCACCGCCGAGAATCTGCGCGAGATGCACCGCGCCCATGCCTCCCGAGGCGATCTGCTCGTGCAAGACGTAGCGTCCGATACGCAGCACCCGGTCGTCGTAGCACGCACGCTTCGCGCTTGTCACCGCCGTGGCCAGAGCGATACTGCGCGCGTGACGCACGAACGAGATCACGCGACCACGATCACATCCATTCGGCGCGATCTAGCCCGTTTGCCCACGCTTTTGCTGGTGGCAACGACGGCGCAAGGGGGCGAGACGAAACACGCGCTCGGTCTGACGCCGCTCGTGGTGGGCACCGATCCCGAATGTGATCTGGTGCTCGACGATCGCGCGGTGTCACGTCGTCACGCGCGATTCAGCGTCACCTCGAAGGGCGTCCTCGTCACCGACCTCGACAGCAAAAATGGCACGTCGATCGGCGGCACCGTCATTCGTGAAGGCTATTTGGCGACCTCTGGATTCGCTCGCATCGGTGGAGCAACACTACGCATTCGCGTGAACGGTGAGCCGTCTGACATACAACTGTGGAACGGCGCCAGCTTCGGCGGTGCGCTCGGCGGATCGCTGGTCATGCGCGCGCTCTTCGCTCAGCTTTCTCGCGCAGCCGAGACGAACGAAACGATTTTGCTGACCGGCGAATCGGGTACCGGCAAAGAGCTGCTCGCGCACGCCGTCCACGAAGCAAGCGCTCGGCGCGACGGGCCGTTCGTGATCTTCGATGCCGGAGCGGTCTCCCCTACCCTCGCCGAAAGCGAGCTGTTTGGACACGCTCGCGGATCGTTCACGGGTGCCGATGTCGATCGCGCAGGATTGCTCGCTGAATCAGACGGCGGAACTTTGTTCCTCGACGAGATTGGCGAGCTGCCGCTCGACCTGCAGCCGAAGCTGCTGCGGGCCTTGGAAACAAGGCAATTTCGGGCGGTCGGCTCGAACGAGATTCAAAAATTCGATGCACGAATCATCGCCGCCACCCATCGCGATTTGCGCGCCGCTTCGACCGCCGGACGTTTTCGCAACGATCTGTATTTTCGCCTCGCGGTGATCCAAGCGCGCGTGCCGGCATTGCGCGAGCGACGTGAGGACATCGAGCTGTTGGTCGAACGAATGCTCGCCGCACAAATTCCGGCGCGCACGTTGCTCGATTTGCCGCCCGGCGCTCTG
>JBDTFL010000526.1:0-3270 GCA_039937955.1 Polyangiaceae bacterium
GTGCGTGCGGAGCCGCCTCGCGCAAGGTGCCGACGAGAGGTCCGCTTGCGCCTCCGAAGGTCGAGCTCGGCGAGCTCGACGCACGCATTCTGCTCGAGGATTTACCGGCTCACGCGATGCGTATCGGCGCCGGTCCACTCTCGATCGTCGCGTCCGGTGAAGCCAGCGAAGGCGAGCGCATCGGCGCATTCGTCGAAATTCAAGAAGGCGCATGTCTGCTCGCATACGCGCGCGGCTCGACCTCGGTGGACGACGTCGACGTTGCTGCATTCGCCGAAGAGGGAAATCCACTCGCCTCCGACGAAGGCCCCGACGCACATCCGGCCATCGTTTTGTGTCCTCCGCACCACGAGCGCGTTTACGTCGTGGCGCATGTTGCAAGCGGCGAAGGATTGGTCGCCCTCGGTGCGCAAGAAATTCCGCGCGAGCGTTCCGCAGAAATCGCTCGCGCGTTCAATGCGCGCGGCGGCGGAGCAGGTGGCACGCGCGCCGCAGATGCATGGCCCGGTTTGGAAGATCACGTTCGCCAACATCGCGATTCGGTCGGCGGCACGTGGGAAGATTATCGTCGCGTAGCCGTCACGCTCGACGCACGCGCGCCCACGCTCGTCGGGTATTCGCTCCAAGCCAATCAGTGCCTCGACGTGCTGGTGATCCCGGATGAGGATGTCGCGCTCGTCGAGCTCGAAGCACAAGACGGCGCCGGTCGCGTGGTTGCGCGCGCACGCGACGGCGGTCGCGATCGCTCGGTCACGTTGTGCTCGCCGATCGCGTTCGACGGAACGCTCACGCTTCGTCCGCATGTGGGTAGTGGTTTGGCGGCAGTGGTGCTCGGTCGTGCATCTGCTGATCGCGTGCGTGATCTTCGCGGTCGCGCGACCATCGCGTGGGCCGCGGCCTCGGCTCCGCTCGAAATCACCCGTAAAACAAGGGAAATGGAGCTCACCAAGCGCGGTTACTCCGCAGCAACCACGACGTCGAACGGCGCACTCGTCGTTGGTCGTCGCTCCACGTTGACGATCGATCTCGCGGCGCGCGGCGCAAAATCGAATGCATGCACGCGCGTCGACGTCGTGGGTGGTGAACCGCTTGCGTTGATCGACGCGGAGATTTGGGATGCGAGCGCCGGCCAGTTGGTCACGCGCGCGCAAGGCTCGTCGTCGGCAACCGTGTTTTCGTGTGCGCGCCCCAAAGCGGAAATCGATCTCGAAGCACGCGGAAGACCTGGCCCGTTTTCGGTGATGACTCGTCCCGAGCGCTGGCAAGATCCCGCGTTCGTCGCGCATCCGATCGCAGCAGCGCGCATGCTCGCCGCTTCGACAACGGGCACATCATCGGAAATGGAAGGCGTTATTTCCGGCGTAAAAACGCTGGTCGTCGACGCTACACATCGCAACACGTTCGAGGATCAAATCCACGCCGGGCAATGTTTCGAATTTGCTTTTGGTGGAGAAGGGGACGGCAGCGGCCTCGAGGTGCGCGTGTTCGACGCGGGCAGCTCCGAAGAAATCGATCGCGACACCGGGGCGTTTTCCGCAAGGCTTCGCGCGTGCGCGACGCCGTCGCAGGCACGAACGATTCGCGTCGAGACACGCGTGGGCGGCGGCAAGCTCGACGTGATCGTCGGCGCGCGCACGCGACCTGTAAATTAGAGGCGCGCAGCCGTCTAGGATTTCGCGGCGAGCAACGCGAGTGCGTCGTCGGCCGTTTTGGTGTCGCCGGCCAGAACGCAAATCGCTGGACCGCGTCGCGGCACGAACAGCAGTCGGCACTTGCCTCGCAGACCGGGCGAGATGCTGCGCAACGCAAAATCGGCGGCAATTCCCAAGGCGACGATGACGAGGCCCGTGAGCAAGAGCGACGGTGACGCGCTGCGGGTTCCGTCGACGAGCATGGAAATTCCGAAATACGATCCGACGGCCAGCGACAACAGCCCCGCATAAAACGCCGCGCGAGGATAGCGAACCTCACGAGCGGCGCGTGCGAGCTCGCTTTTGCGAATGACGACTTTTTTCTCGTTGAGAGTGCGCCCGAGCAAAATCATTTTCGAGTCGACGTGGATTTCATTTCCTCGAAGCGTGACCAATGCGGGTCGATCGAGCGCAAGCGCATAGCGCGCAACGAGCCCCACGACATGCATCACGAAAAGAATGCCGCTGAACGCAAGCGCGGTCGTTGCGATCGGGCCGCGCGGAGCCGGCGCGATCTGCGCGGTAAAATGCGTCTCTTTCGCCGGTGCAGTGTCGGGCAGTGCGAGCTTTTTGATCATCGGATCGGTGGCTTCGCGCGCGACCGATTGCAAAAGCTTCGCGGCTTCTTCCGATGACGAGAGTGCGAGCGCAGCAATGCCAACCAACGCCTCGGCGCGCTTGGCCGTCGAAATTTGGTGTGCGTCGATCTTCTTCACGACACTGGCGACTGCGACCCACATCTCTGCGGCGGCTTCGCCCAGCGCACGATCGAGGAGCAAGGTTGCATCGAACGGCGTGAACGTGGCGAGCCACAAAAGATCGCGCGCGAGCTTGTCCTCGTCTTCCGCTTCCTTCGGCCGATTCTCAGCGATGGCGTGCGCCCACAATGCGCACGCGAGAGTTCGCTCCGCCGCATCTTCGGGGCCGCGCTCGAGCACGGCGATCGCATCGCCGAACGACGTCTTCGTCTCGTCGGCCTTGATGCCGAGCTCGTCGGCCTTTGCGCGTGCCTCGGATGCGGGCAAGCTCCGATGCTCCTCCGCCATCTTGCGAAGAACGCCGTGCGCAATCGCGGACAGCTCGCCGAGTCGCGGATGCTCGGTCAGCTCGTCGTAAGCGGTGAGGGGGCCGTCTGCCATTGCTGGGTCTCGTCTACCCGAACGCGCCGCAAAGCTCCACTATTGCGACCAAACGAAGTCCCGCCCTCGGGGCATCGCTTCTGAATGGCATCTGGCAGAGCTGTTGGCCTCGTGAAAAGTTGGCCCGAGAGGCGTTGCCTCGTTATCAGCGAGGAATGCGTGAAAAAAGCGAGTTGCTTCTCGATCTCCGCGCC
The DNA here is from genome assembly GCA_039937955.1 of Polyangiaceae bacterium. GTDB lineage: Bacteria > Myxococcota_A > Polyangia > Polyangiales > Polyangiaceae > JAICXU01. The sequence continues at coordinate 3,025 of JBDTFL010000526.1, forward strand.
ATGCTCACTGACATCTTCGTCGCCAAGGCGGCGGGCGAAACGCATACGCGTCTCTCGCGCGCGCATGGATATGTCGACGGCTACATGCGGGCGCTTCTCGAAACCGAAACGGTCTCGAAAGAGGAGCTGCTCGACATCGTCGCCGCCGAGCGCGAGCGGACAGCCGGTCCGGCTATTCGTACGATCGATCCGAAAACCGGAAACGTCCGAGCAGCTTGATCTGGACGCCTGCGCGTAGCTCGGCTT
>JBDTFL010000527.1:0-8048 GCA_039937955.1 Polyangiaceae bacterium
GATAAAACGGTGGCCACGCCCTCACATCGCACCGAATGCGGCGTAACCCGCGCACGCGCCACATCCACCTCACTCTCCAGATGCGACGCGCGCGCAAATCCGATCGCCAACGCCAATCCGCCCACCACCACCATTCGCAATCGCTGCTTCGGTTGAAAAACCAAAACGGCGACCACGAAGACGCACGCCACCTCCCACGGCGCGGCGACCGCCAAGGCACCCAAAAGCGAGCCGATCGCGACCGTGAACGCCCAATCCGCCGAAAAATTCGCCCTCACCGAGCCGCATCAGAGCAGCCGCCGTGCCGCTCCAAAATTGCCATATTTGGCTGATTTTCGCGTTTTTTGGAATGTCCGGGACGGTTCGCGGGTGTCCTGGGACAGGTGAAAACGACTCAAATCCTCGCTGATGCTTGCGCGCGGCCCGGCCGTTCGCTAGTTTCCGCGCCCCCACATGAGCGATACCCCCAAATTCAAGACCTTCCTGACCTCGAAAAAGATCGACCCGCGCCGCGTTTTGGTGGCGAGCTACCGCTTGGAGCGCCTGACACGCGACGACCGCGCCATCAAGCGGTCCAAAGGCACGAAGGTCGAAGGCGCCGACGCCGCCACGAAAGAGACGCGCAAGCCGCACTCGGGTCGCCCCGTCACGCCGCGCTCGCTCGACGCCGCATTGACCGGCAAGACGCTCTCGGGTCCGACGAAACAGCGCATTTTGCGCGCAGTGAACGCCCTTCTCGAAGCGAAAAAGCAAGAGAAGGTCGAGCTGAAGACGCTCTTCTAGACTTTCTTTTCTCGACGCACCGCAACATCAGCTCCACGTCGTAAGCGACAATGTGGGGGTTATTTGCGCTGAAAATTGGGCCGTTTTTTCGAACGCAGCGAACGTGGGGCACATGCTCATCGTCGCGCTCGCCGTTGGAATCTGCCTTTTTGCTTCCGATTTGTACGAGCTCGCGAATCGCCGAACCCACTGAGCTTCGGACGCCGCGTATTTGCGCCGCGCCAATGAACTTGCCGGGTGAGTCGGGCAACGAATCATGGTTGTGGGTATCGCTGCTCTTCATTCGTATGGCCTCTCCTGGACGCCCGGCTCGGCTTCCTCGACGCCTCCGCGTAGCTCGGCTTCCTCGACGCCTCCGCGTAGCTCGGCTTCGCTGGTGACATCGATGTCTGCCGATCGTCCGAGTCCGCTTCCACTCGAAGATCCTTTGCTCGCAAAAGCGATCACCGGTGATGCGAATGCCTTTCGCGGCCTCTACGCGCGGCATCGTCACGACGTGGCGCGACTCGTTTTCCGCATGCTCGGCCAGCGCGATTTGGACGACGTCGTGCAAGAGGTCTTCGTGCAGGTGCATCGCAGCCTTCGTGATTTTCGTGGTCAGTCGAAGTTCTCGACGTGGCTGCATCGCGTGACGGTGAACGTCGTGTTGATGCATCGCCGCGCAGCCCGCAGCCGTCCGGTCTACACGCCGATCGAAACGGAGCAGTCGACGATCGATCCCGTCGATCCGCAAACGCTGCCTGACGAAGAGGCGGCGCGAAGTCAGCGCATGCGCGCATTCGAACGCGTGCTCGATCGGCTTCCAGAAAAAAAGCGCATCGTGTTCGTGCTCCACGATTTGGAAGGTGTGTCGCCCGCTGAAATTTCGGAGGTAGTTGGCGCGCCCGTGCTCACCGTTCGAACCCGCCTTTTTTACGCCCGCCGCGAGATCGAATCGATGCTCTCCGACGAGCCCGCGTTGGCCTCGGTCGCTGCCGCCTTGCGTGGTGAACAAGCTGACGAACGAGTAGACGACGAGGCTGCAGAACCGAAGAAAGCGAGCACGTGATGAGTGACCACGAAAAAAATCGCGGTCCGAAAAATCTCGATCAACTGATCGACGAAGCGCGCCGCTCGCTCAAGCCCGACCAGATGGGCAAAAAGATCGATTGGGAAAAGGTGGATGCGCAGCTGTTCGCGCGTCTCGAGTCGGAAAAACCCGGAATCGAAACGAGCGGCGTTCGGAAGAGCGGTTTGTCGTCACCGCTTCGATTTGCGCAAAACAAAGGGAGCGAACCGAGCCGAGCGTTGCAAGTCGGCGGGCTGCTCGCAGTCGCGGCGGCGTTCGCATTTGTAATGCATCGTCCGGCGACGAATTTGGCGGGCGATGCAGTCGCATTCGATGCCGATCGCGTCGCACGAACCAGCTCGTCTACCGGGCATTCCGAAACGGCATTGACGCTGACGGCATTGGAACCGGGCGGAGACGTTCGTGTCGATGGAGAATTGGCGACAACCGGACGTTCGCTTCGCGCGCTCGACACTCTCGAGACGAATGCAACGCACGTCGATCTGTCGTCGGCCAACGCTGTCGCGTGGCGTGTCGACGATCACTCCCACGTGACCATCGGCAGTCTCGGTGGTGGCGGCTCTCCGCTGGTCGTGGACCTCACGTCAGGAGCACTCGAAGCGCAGGTCACACCGGTGGAACGCGGTGAAGCGTTCGCGGTCGATCTTCGTGACGCTACGTCGACGAACGGATCGCACGACGTCATTCGTATCGCGGTGCACGGTACGCATTTGCGCGTGGCGCGCGATCTGTCGAAAAATACCGCTTCAATCGATTTGTCCGAGGGCGTGGTCTCGATCGGCTTCCCCCCGAAATCAGGCTCGACGTACGGCAAGCTCGTCACCGCGCCTGCGCATATCGAGATCGATGTCGGGCGCTATTTCGCGAGCGATGGAAACGAGCAGACGGTCATCGTCGACAAGAATCCGGCAGCGGTTCGGATGCCCGAGACTTCGACGGCGCACGACGTAGCAGCTACGCAAACGGCGCTCACGCAGAATGAAGAGTCGTCTGCCGAGCCCGCCGACGAGAGCCATCCGCTCGCACCAGCTGCGGCAGTCAACCAAACCGACGAAACGCATGCGCGGCCCACGACCGATCATTCGGCCGCTGCAGTAGACGGGCGCGCACAAGAATCGATTCGCACGGCGGCACGCGCATGTGCAGCAGTACGTGAAAGCTCGAACGAGGTTCGCGTGAGCGTGAGCTCCAAGCTTTCGCTTCACGTGGGCGCAGATGGCGTCGTGCAGATGGCGCGCTTCGAGCCGCCGCTCTCACCGGAAGCTCAGAGCTGCGCAAGCAAGACGATCTACAAAACGCATTTTGCAGCGACGAGCGCGGCGCACGACGTCGACATTCCGGTGCAAGTCGAGCCGTGATCTGGATGCCTGCGATCCGAAATAACCTGTAATTTACGGCCTATTTCGCGATGTCGGATTTCGAGACATACTCGGTGATCGCATATGTCTCGCGAGCGCCGAGGAGCCCGAACTGAATCCCGATTCCGCCGTCGCGTGCCCAGCGCACCACTGCCGGCATGGTCAAGGGGGCTTTCTCGCCGGGTATCAAAACGACGATGGTGATCTCCGCTCCGAACTGCGGTGCCTCGGAGACCTCGATGAACATTCCGCCGAGCGAGATGTCACGCGCTTGTCCATAGAGCTCGTCGGGTCCTCCTTTGACTGCGTAGCCGACCGTGGCGTCGATGGGTGCGCGTGGTGTTCGTCGAAGGTCAGTCACGTAAGTCCTCCCGAGTCGGTCTCGATGGTAACATCCGCGTGTGCCAACGGAACGGCCTCGATCGAAGAAATCGACGCGCAAAGCTACGCCCTGGGGAGCAAATGATGGCCGATTGCTTGCGCTGATTCCGATCAGTGCGGCGCTCGTTTTGTTCGCGCTGATGATCCCGCGCTCGGCAGCACCGGCAGAAATTCCGTTGCCCATCGTCGACGAGCAAGTGTTGCTCGCACAAGAGGCAGCTGACGACGCGCTCGCAGCGCGCGCAAAAACAGAAGGCTTGCCCGGCGACGTTCGCGCGCTCGGTACGGCGATTCGCGATTTCAACGCGCTGCAAACGACGAACGCAGATGACCGTGCGGTCGCGGCGGCTCGAAGCGCAATCAACGCGGCGCTGGCAGGGATGTCGAATCACGGAGACGATTCACTCGTGATTTTACGGGCATTCGAGCTTTCGGATTTTTTGACTGAGCTTCGTGCGTTCGAGCACGGCGCACCGCCGAGCGCAGAGCTCGCGGCAGTTGGTGGTCCGTTCGTGGCGCGCATGACCGACGCCGGCTGGGCAAGTGGAAACAAAATCGCGATGGATGATCACGCGCGGCGCGCGGCGTTCAAAGTCGCGTGGAATGCGATCCTCGCGGTGGATGACACACCTCCATTTTCACTCACACGCGACGAAGCTCGCACGCTCTATCTTTTTTACTTGAGGCATCCGCACGTCGGCGAACGCGATCGCCAGGCGATCGAGCTCTCACGCAAAGCAGCAAAGACCGAAGCCGCGTGCGTGGCGCTGCGCATACGTGAAGCGCGCGCGCTCGAATCGTGGAGCCTCGACAAAGTGGAGAAGCTCGGCAAAGTCGACCCGAATTATCCGCTCGCCTACGCACGTGGCGTTGCTCACTACCGAATGGGCAGCTTCGACGCGGCGGCGCGCGATTTCGAGTTTTGGATTGATGCTCATCCGGATGGTGCGTGGACATTGCGTGCGCGCAATCAACTTCGTGGAGCGGCCGAGCTGGCGAATCGTTGATCGGATTTGCTCTCGTCGTGACACCAAGACAACGGCGAGTCGCCTGCGCGTAGCTCGGCTCAGTGCTCCAGAGCGCTTTTCCCCGGCGTTTACACTTCTTTTCAGCTCCAACCTGGACGCGCGCTCGACGGGCGCCCACGCTTCGACGAGGATTCCAAGCCTAAATGCCCTTTCGCGCCTTGCTCATCGACGACGATCAGAACCTCGCACGATTGCTCAACGAATATCTGGCGCCGCATGAAGTGGAGCTCTCGCATGTGGTGACGGGTCGTGAAGGGCTCGAGCGCATCAACGCCGGCGGTGTGGATGTCGTGCTGCTCGACGTCATGTTGCCGGAGCTCGACGGCTTCGCGGTCTGTCGAAAAATTCGCGAGACCTCTACTGTTCCGATCGTGATGCTCACCGCGCGTGGCGACGACACCGATCGCATTGTCGGGCTCGAGCTCGGCGCCGACGATTATGTTCCAAAACCATACAATCCCCGCGAATTACTCGCGCGCATGAAAGCCGTCGTGCGTCGTGCTCGGCCTGGCGCGATCGCCGAGCGCATCGAGGTCGGCGAATTGATCGTCGACGTTCCCGCGCATCGCGTGTCGCTCGGAGAGAAAGACGTCGAGCTCACGTCCTTCGAATTTCGGGTGCTCGTCGCGCTCGCACGTCGCGCCGGTGAAACAGTCGCGCGCGAAGAGCTCGCCGGCGCGGTCAAAGGCGGAGCTTACGATCCGAGCGTCGATCGCTCACTCGACGTCCACGTGAGCCACCTCCGGCAAAAGCTCGAAGACGACCCGCGCGATCCAAGAAGGATCCGCACGGTGCGCGGCGTCGGCTACATGCTCGTGAGGCCTCATGGGTCACCATGAGGCACGGTCAGGCCGCAGATGTGGCGTAAGCTTCGAACACGACTTTTACTGTGGTTTTTAGCGGCAATCGTCGTCGCTGCAGCAACGAGCGCCGCAACGATCATGCTCATGCGCTCCGACTGGTTCATGCCCGGTCAAGCGGCTGCGCGAACCATGGGCCCGCACCTCGCAGAAATCTGGACTGACGAAGCGGCCTGCGACGCGTACCTGAGCGAGATGCGCGCATCGACCGGCATCGACTACCGATTGCGCCGTCATCCCGAAAAGCTTCCGCACTTCGTCCACGCAAACGCGATCTTCTCGGACGACATGCACGGAAATTTTTTCATCAGCGTCGAGAAGGACGACGTGCTCTTGGGCGCGGTCGAATTTCATGTCGCGCCGCGTGGTCGTTGGTGGCGTTTGGCGATTTCGCTTTTGGCGATGACCGTCGTCCTCGCATTCGCAGCCGTGTTGGTAGCCGGTGACATCGCGCGGCCGCTCGAGCGCGTCGCATTTGCCGCTGAAAAATTGGGCGCCGGGCATCTGCGCACGCGTGTACGGAAGCCCGGAGAAAAAGGCTCTTCCACGTACGAAATCAATCAAGTCGCCGAAGCGTTCGACACCATGGCCGACCGCGTCGAGCAAATGGTGCAGGGACAACGCGAGCTGCTCGGCGCGATCAGTCACGAGCTGCGATCGCCACTCGGACGCGCACGCGTCGCGCTCGAAATCGCGCGTGAGCGCATGGACGCGGACCCGAGAGCGGCGTCTCGTTCGATCAGCGAAATCGACGGACAGCTCACCGAGGTCGACAGCATCTTGGGTGATTTACTGGCCGTCACGCGTGCTGGCCTCACCGATTTGCAGAGTGACACCGTCACGCTCGTGCCGTGGCTGCGCGGTCGCGTGGCGGCCGAAGCCAAAGGCGGCGATGTCGAGCTCGACGCCGAAGACGACATGACCGGAAGAACCGCGAAGGTCGACGCACCTCTGCTCGATCGTGCGTTCCACAATTTGATCGCGAATGCGCGCGCGCATGGTCATCCGCCCGACGCGCCGCTCGAGGTGAGTATTTCGTACGCTCACCCAAATGCGGTCGTCGCGGTTCGCGATCGCGGACCGGGCTTTTCGGACGAGATTTTGCCGCGTGCGTTCGAGCCGTTCGTGCGCGCCGACGTTGCACGATCGCCGCGAGAAAGTGGCCAAGTGTCGAGCACCGGGCTCGGGCTCGCGCTGGTGAAACGCATCATCGAGGCTCATGGCGGGACGGTTTTTGCGCGCAATCGCGAGGGCGGCGGCGCCGAGGTCGGTTTTCGCCTGCCGGTTGGTGGCGCAGGGGTAGCTTGAGCGCGTGCGCTCTTTTTTTCGTGGCGTCGCGTGGCTGCTCGGCATTCTCGCCGTCCTCGCGCTGATCCTCTACGCCACCGTCTTCGACGTTTGGGTCGTGCCCTCCGACGATCCGAGCTTCACCGCATCGATTCTCCCCACGCTCGCACCCGGCGACATTCTCCTCGTCACGCGTCACGGATCCGCGCCGAGCTTCGAAACCCTGGAAAAATGCGCCGATCCTGACGCGCCAGGAAGATTCGTCGTCGCGCGAGTCGCTGGTGTCGCGGGCGACAAAATCGAGATCTCCAAAGACGGCTTTCGCCGAAACGGGCAAGCGCTTTCGATTGGCAGCACGGGCTGCGACACGCGAACGGTCGACGTCGAAAATCCGACCTCACACGAGGTCGTCTCCCTTTCGTGCAATCGCACCGACGCCGCCGGCCTCTCGCACGGCATCCTGCGTGGCACCGCCGATTTCGAGAACGACGTGGCGGCAACCGTCGATCCGAATCGGATCTACCTCTTGAGCGACGACCTGCACTTTCACCAAGATTCGCGGGATTACGGGCAAATCGAGCCCGGAACCTGCCAACACATCGTTTTTCGGCTCTTTGGCGCCTTGGGAATCACCGACGGATCACGGCGATTTGCACTCCTCTGGTGATCTTTTGGTAAGCTCGCCGGCCGGGCAATCGATGGAAGACGAAATCGGAATCGCGTGTGGTCGCTGCGATTGGTACAGCGCCATGAAGACGACGGCATGCCCGTCGTGCGGTAACGATCTCGCGCTTTTTGCGATGAAGGATGGGGCGGGCAACGAAGACGCATTTCGTCCGGGCCGAGGCGCGCAAGATTCTGCCGCGGCGTCGTCAAGCGCACCGACGATTTCCGCCAAAGAGCTGGACCGCGAAGAGGCCGAGCCGATCTCGTCGATGTTCGAAGATCGGCTTAAGCCGCGTCGCATTTCGTCGGGCAAGTTGAAGCTCGATTTGCCCTCATCTGGTCGCATTCGGGCAACGAACAAAGCAGGCCAAGATCTCAGTCGCACGAACGAGCAGGCCAGTGCAGGTAGTGCAGGAACTCAAGCCGCGTCGGTTTCGACGTCGGGACTCTCGCTGGAGGAGCTGATGGATCAGGCAAAAAATTTCGTCTGCAAGTCGTGTTCGACCGCCGTTCCCATGGGCCACAAATTCTGCGGACGTTGCGGGGCTGCGGTGCCTCCAGAAATTCTCAACGCACGCACGCAATTCTTCGGACAGCTTCAGGTCCCAGGAAAAGC
>JBDTFL010000528.1:0-3849 GCA_039937955.1 Polyangiaceae bacterium
CCGCCATGCAGAGGCCGCTCGAGTAGTTCGTCTGATGGATGTAGCGGCCGTACTCTTCGGTGGCTTCGTCGACTGCGCTCCGAACGATGCGGAAGTTTTCCTGCGTTGCGAACGTGCCGCCGTAGCCTTCGGTGGTCGCGCCGTGCGGCACGTAATCGAGCAGCGATTGCGCAGTCGCACGAATGACCGCGACGATGTCGGCGCCTGCGTGCGCAGCGGCTTTCGCTTGCACGGCGTCGTCATAAATATTTCCGGTCGCGACGATGACGTACTTGTGCGGCGTTTCACCCGGTAAAATACGGGCTTTGCGTGCCTCACGTTCGTCGCGCGCTTTGTCGATTCGATCGATCGCGGCCTTCGCGAGACCGGTCATGACCTTTGCGACCTCGTTGTCGTCGGGAGCCTGTGCGGCTCCTGCGAGATCGGGTGCGTAGGCGATTCGTTCGGCGGCATCTTGAACGGACGTTGCTCCGCTCATGAGAGATGATGCGAGCAGCGAAGAAATTCCGCGGCCGAGCAGACCCGCTTTGTTCACACGGTCGACAGCGATGTTTACGAGAGGAGCGCCTTCGTCGTCGACGCCCTCGACGCCGTACGATCGCAAAATGGTCCGCTCGGCACCGACGCTCGTGTGCGTGTCGATGTAGCGTTGCACGTCGGTTGCGACATCGCTCGCAATTGCGCGGCAAGCTGCAGCTTTTTTCTCGTCGAGGGGAACCCGCGCCATGCGCTTCTTTTACGCCAACGCTCGCGCGGGCGGTACCCCCTGAACGTCAGAGAAAGTCGCGTTTGCGGAACACGATCGCCGCGAACCCGACCAGCACCGCCGCGTAGCAAACCGCATGCAGCGCACCTTGGCCAACGAATGCCCACGTCGATGTGGCCGCCTGACCGAGAAGCAGCGGACGCGGCGGAACGTACGCCTGCAGATTCGGAAGAATATGAGCGAGGAATTTTCCGAACGAACGCACCGATTCGCCGAACATTTTGACTGGCAAATTCGCGAGCGTGTCGGCAGAACGACCGACCAGAAAAACGCCGAACGTGAAAATCGCCGTCAAAAACGGCGATGAAAACGATGCAAATAATGTCGCGATGGCCGCAATGATCGCCGTTTCGGAAAGTGCGAGCGCCGCCCCGGCCAAGACGAGCTGACGTTCGGCGCCTGCGGATTTCGCCAGGATTGTCATTACGACCAACACGGCTACCGACCACGGAATCAGCACGAACACACGCGTGTATTTTGCACGCAATAACGCAACGCCGAGCACGACGAGCGCGACCAACGTGGCGATCACTACCGGCCAAATGCTGTCCGCGGTTTGGCCGGCCAGCAGCGCGAGGACCGCTGCCGCGTCGAGCATGATGAAGACGGCGAGGGTAGCCAGCGTTCCGAAATATTTTCCGAGCAGATATTCGTGACGGCGAATGGGCCGGGCCAAAATCGGAAAGATCGTCTTGAGCTCGAGCTCGCGATAGAGCGAAGTGGCGCCGAGCAGGATCGCCACCAGAACCGCGTAGAGCGAAATCGACGCGATGCCGAGATCGGCGATGACACGTGGCTCTTGATGCAGCGACAGACCCGCAATGAACAGCGAATAGATGCACGTGGCGAGCGCCGCGCCGAGCAAGCCATGCAGAATGCGAGCACGCACCGCTTCGCGATACGCGTTCATCGCGACCGTGCCGATTCGGATGGCCGACTCCTTCATGGCGCCGTTATACCTTTTTTAACGCGTAGAAAGCCGCGCTATGCGCAGGCGTGCAGAAGCCGCTACGCGTAGGCGCCTAAGGGTCACGCCGGAATTGGACGCCGATTTGCGCGCAGCACGTACGCACGAAGCCGTTGCGGCACCGTCATCATCGCGAGCTGCACGCGCGTCTCGTAAACCGAGCGCAAGATGCCGGGCCCCACATCCACGAGGGCGCCATACGACAAGAGAATGCGCGGCGGCGCTCCTGGCGCACTGACCACGCGATACCGAAAAAATCCCCACGCGTCTTCGATGGTGTGCGGACGATTCAAATCCACCCAAAAGCGAATGGTCTGCGTGCTCCGGTCGTGAACCAAATGAAGCGTGTAGGTTGCATCTACGAGCGCATTGCCCTGATGGAGCTCGACACGTTCGTCGTTCGGGCCGCCCGCCATCCGCGTTGCGTATTTGGTTCTCGGAAGAACCGCCTCCCAGGCATGTGCGTCTTCGAGCACGCCCATCAGCTCGTCGGGGCTGGCGTCGACGTACGCATACGCCATTCCTCCGACGTAATGCCTTTCGCCGTAGTCCGCAGATTGCGGAAACACGATCGCATCGCCGCGCTCGAGAGCGTCGCGATCTATCGTAAATTCAGCCGGATTTGCCTGCGACGCCCGCGCAGAAAAAAGCGTGCAACATGCAATCAAAATCGCTGCCGCCGCTCTTTTCATTCGGATGCCCACCCTCAATTGCCGACCAAGATTTTCACGCGAGGCCCGACCGACAACTCGACCTCGCCGCGCGTGGAATGGAGGTCGCCGTCGATCATGTAGCGCATGGTGCCATCTGCGCTGCGAACCGTGGCCTTTTCGGCGACCGCTTCGTAGGTCTTGCCTTCGTCCATCGCCTCGCCGCGATGCACGCGTCCGAGCTCGCGCACGAGCCCCATGGCTGTCGTGTGGATGCCCAAAATATGAAACGCATTGGGTTGCTCGCCGTAGCGATAGAACGGTTTGAAGCCCAATCCGATTTGGTCGATCGTTCCGGCTGCAACCGCGAGGTAGTCGCGCTCGGGCCACGTTCTGCTCGCGCGGTCGTCGTCGACGCCGCCGCGTGGATTCCCATGGACGGTTACGGATCCGCGAAAGGGCTTCGCCATGCGCGCGATCATTTCTCCGCCGACGATGGTGCTGCCGACGCCGCGCGCGAGCGTTTTTGCGGCGACCAAAGGTGACGGCTCTCCGCCGCGATAATATTCGGCGAGGTAACCGTAGACGACGCCAGTGCCGAACAGAAAGCCGTAATTCGTAGCGGATCCGCGATCGCTGGTCGGGTCGGCGGGCGCGATTTTCAAGACGTGTCGTTCGACGTCGAGCAAAGGTTGTGCGGCGCGAGCGGCGTACGCGCGGATCAATTTTCCGAGCAGGCCTTCCGGTTTGCCGTGTCCGACGCCCACCGAGTTCGCGACCGTGTTCATCGTTCCGCCTCGTAAGAACGCCAAACGAGGCAACGCGCTTCCATCGTAGACGTCGATGAAGCCGGTGATGGTGACGTGGTTGGTGCCGTCGCCTCCCGAAATTCCGAGGACGTCGATGTCGAGCTTTTTGAAGTCTTCCGCGATGCGACGGAGCTCGTCGATGCTGCGCGCCAAACGCACTACGCCGTGATCGCCGAGCTGTTTTGCAAGGCGTCCCGCCGCACGCGGATCACGCAAATTCCTGCGGCTCCGCGGGTTGAGGATGACGCCTATGCCGGACATATTCGCCCATCGTTACGAGCCGGCGGCCCCCCGTCAATTCGAAAGGGTGCAAGCCCCGTTTGTGCCGGATGGGGAAGGTGATTATGAAGAGAGGAGATGAGCCAAGCGCCCGCGGCAGGTCCAACACGCCTTTTTCGACTTTCGGATCGGGCCACGTTGCGAATCACGGGCGGTGATCGCACCACGTGGCTCAATGGCGTCGTCACGTGTGACATCGCGAAGATGAAGTTGGGAGAGGCTCGTTACGGCCTAGCGGTCACACAAAAGGGCCGTATTTTGGCGGATTTCTATGTCATTTACTTGCAAGATGCATTGATTGCGGCGCTGCCAGGCAGCCAGCTAGAGAGCGTGCATCAAGCGTTCGAGAAGTATTTGGTCATGGAAGACTGCGAGCTG
>JBDTFL010000529.1:0-3292 GCA_039937955.1 Polyangiaceae bacterium
GCCACCCGCGTGGATTGGGAGCGCGGCTCCGAGCTCGAGCGCAGCGGCCCCGCCGGTTGCATTCACCGAGGACCGCGCGTGGACGATCCATCGACAGCAAAACGGGATCTGTGATTCTCAAGAAGACCTCACCTGCGGGCCGCACCAAACGTGCAACCCGCCGCGCCCGGCGGTCTATGACTGCCCAACCAACGTGAGCAGCTTTCCCGCGCATGTCAGTGCTCGCAAAGGGAGCACCGAATGCAACGTGATGATCAACGGAGGGGTCTCGAACTGCCCGCCGACCGCGCAGTGCAACCCTCCGCCAGCGCATTATGTCGTCGTGCCTTGTCCGCGATGACAGCATGGGTTCGGGCCGAATGGCGCGCCCGAATCGCGGCGGAGTACACATCCGCGACCATCACGCAGAGCTACGTATTGTGGTTGATGCAAGCAGGTGCTCCGCCCGATTTGATCGACGCAGGACTCTCCATCGTCGCCGACGAGCTCGTTCATTCGCGAATGAGCCACGACGTTTATGTCGCCGCTGGCGGCTCCGAGCCACCGCGCTTGGATCGCAACGCGCTCGGGTTGATGCGCACGCGCGACGCCCTCGAACGCGATCTCACCATCGCCTGCGTCCGCGTTTTCTGCCTTGGCGAAACCGTCGCCGTGCCGCTCTTCAAACATCTTCGCGAGCGCTGCACCGAGCCGTCGGCGAGAGCCGCGCTCGACCGCATTTTGCGCGATGAAGCGCGCCATCGCGATTTCGGTTGGGACGTTCTCGATTGGCTGATGGCAACGACGCCCGAGACGCGAGGCTGGGTCGAGGGCGCTCTTCCGAAATTGTTCGGCGAGCTGGAGAGCAGCTACGGCGATGCGAACGCGATCGTCGCGAGCGATGACGGCGCCATCACCGACGAAGAGCGATCGTGGGGCTTGGCACCGCCGCGCGAGTACGCCGAAATATTGGATCGAACGTTCGAGCGCGAGTGGATCCCGCGCTTTCTCGTTCGAAAAATTACGGCGCTCAAGCCCGCGCCGAGCTGAGTCTGTTAGCACCAAAGGCGCTTCGCTTTTCGGAACGATTGGCGACACCTCCAGCGACAGCGATGTCGCGTGGACGAAAATCGACGATGCGCGCTCTGCCCGTAAAACGGGCTCCGCGCGTTTTCGTTCGTCCGAAAAAGCGTCGGCACGCGCATTGCGATTCGCTCTCGTCTAACCTTTGCTTGGAGCAAAAAACGATGGCGCTTGGACGTTGCAGCTCGTGTCGGGGATTCGTCGCAGCAAACGCAAGGTCGTGCCCGAATTGCGGCGCGAGTACGAGCAGTCTCAAACGAACGATGGTCGCGGTCGGAACCGTCGTCGCGGCGGGCGCGGTCTCGGTCACACTCATGGCGTGCTACGGCGGCCCCGGGATCGACGACAATGACACCCAATATTGTCCGGCCACCCATAGTTACATCCCGGCCAACGCGATATGCGACGCGGTCGACTCCGGCTTCGACAAACCCGACGTGAGCGTAGGCGACGCGGCCGTCACCATCGACAGCGGACCGGATGCCGAAAGCATCACCGATGCTGCGACCGACGCGAGCATGGACGCCTCCGACGCCGACGGCGGCTGACTCGATGGAGAAGAAATCGAGGCGAATTTCCCTGTCGCAGCGCTACAGGCCCGCTTACGTGGTTTGGGAGCTCACGCTGCGTTGCGATCAACCGTGCACGCATTGTGGATCGCGTGCCGGCGACGCGCGGGAAGGCGAGCTCGATACCGAAGCGGCGCTCGCGGTGGTCGACCAGCTGCGAGCTGCGGGCACCGACGAGGTCGTCTTGATCGGAGGCGAGGCGTACCTGCATCCGGGATTTCTCGACATCGCGCGCGCGCTCAAAAAAAATGGCATTCGCCCGATGATGACGACCGGTGGGCGCGGCATCACCCGCGAGCTCGCGAAGGCCATGTCAGATGCGGGTATTACGCAAGTATCGGTCAGCATCGACGGGCTCGAGCCGACGCACGACAAGATGCGAGCGGCGCGCGGTAGCTTTCAATCGGCGCTCGGTGCGCTCGAGTTCTGTCGTGAAGCGGGCATGCTCATCTCCGCGAACACCAACGTGAACCGCTTCAATTTCGAGGATCTCGAAGCGCTGTACGAGATTCTCAAAGAAGCGAAAATCCGCGCGTGGCAAATTCAGCTGACGACGCCGCTCGGTCGCGCCGCCGATCGGCCGGACATGGTGGTGCAGCCGTACGACTTGCTGGAGCTCTTGCCGCGAATCGCGAAATTGAAAGAGCGTGCGTTCGCAGATCGCATCGTGATCTTGCCTGGAAATAATTTGGGCTACTTCGGTCCCGAAGAGGGGCTGCTCCGTTCGCAAAGGCCCGACGGCGCCGATCACTTCGCGGGCTGCACCGCCGGCAAATTCGTCATGGGCATCGAGAGCAATGGCGCAGTGAAAGGTTGTCCCTCACTACAGACTGCGCATTACGTCGGCGGCTCGCTCAAAGAAGAATCACTCGAGAACATTTGGAACGACTCGCCCGAGCTCGGCTTCGCGCGATCACGAACGACCGAGGATTTATGGGGTTTTTGCAAGACATGTGATTTTGCCGACGTGTGCTTGGGGGGCTGCACGTTCACCGCGCATGCGCTCATGGGTCGCCCGGGAAACAATCCGTACTGTCATTTTCGGGCACGGAGCTTCGCGAAAAAAGGAATGCGCGAGCGTCTCGTTCTGGCCGAGGCGGCGCCCGGCGAGCCGTTCGACAACGCGCGCTTCGACATCGTCGTCGAGCCGCTCGATTCTCCCGAAACGCAATTCGAAAATCCTGCGCATCGGTTGAAGAAGCGCCTGCCCTTGCTCCAAGAAACGTAGCGAACGAAAAGAATTAGCTCGTCGCCGACCTCACGCGCCGCGCTTCGGTTTCTTCTTCGCAATGACCTTCGCCTTTGCGGCAGGCGTTTTCTTCGCAACGGGCTTCATGTTCGCGGCGGGTTTCTTTTTCTTGTTCCCCGTCACGTCGATGAGCGCGCTGCGGAGCGCCGCGTCTTCGCACTCGACGCTCGACTGCGTGATGGCCGCGACCGCGGTGGTGGTACCGGCTTTGAAAATCGATCCGCTGTCGACGCGGTAGAGAAACGCCGTGTACAGAGGAGTGCCGTTCGCATCGGCGACGTCTCGGATTTCGAGGAAGCCGAAGAACGAATGCTCATCATCCTTTTTTTCTCGGCTCATTCGGATCGCGGCCGAAAGCTTCTCGCCGTCGTAAGCCTGGCCAGCGGCAGCGAGCTGCTTCTGCTCGAGCGCC
>JBDTFL010000530.1:0-8280 GCA_039937955.1 Polyangiaceae bacterium
TCGCAGCTGCGTGCCGTCCGCTTTTTTGCGAGACGAGATCGCGCCTTCCAAATGGCGCGCGACGGTTTCGAAGTTGAAGATGTCGCGCACGCCGCCGTCCGAGAGAATGTAGAGGCGCTGAAGTGCAGTGTCGTCGAGCGCGCCGCCGGGGATGTTGATGTTGTTTAGCCGTAAAATCCCGTGTGGATCGATGTTGTACCAATTCTGAAGACCCGTCGACATCGTGTACTTGCCGTCACCCTCGCCGATGTCGCCGTACGGATTTTTCGCCGCCGTGTTCGCAACGCCGTCGAGGCCGACGTCTTGGAATGGCTCGCCCAAGTTGTAGGCGTGATCGCCTTCCGTGCCTGACGGATTGAGCTGCGGATCGTAATCGTCTTGATTCGGATCCGGATTCGCAACGGCATCGTACCCAAGCTCGGCGACGTCGAAGAGGCCGTCGATGCCGGTGTCGAGATACGGCTCGTGACCTTGACGAATGATCGGCTCGCCTTCGTCGCGCACTCCGTTTTTATTCAAGTCGACCGCGAGCGCGAAATCGACGGGCACGGCATTTCCACTCGCGCCGGTCGTCGGCGGCGCCCACGTGTCCTCGTATCCGTAGACCGCTTTCGGGTCACTCGGGTCGGCCTTGTCTTGCGGTGTCTGCGCGCCGTCGCAAAAGCTGATGACTTGTTGCGAGCCGTCGGGATTGAACGTGCCGTCGTAGTAACCGGTTGGCGCAATCCACGTGTTGCCGGGTAGGCAGCGCGATTGATTGCATTGTGCAGCTATTTTTTGTTGAAGCGCCTGCGCGGCGATTTCTTGTTGGTAAAGCGTACTTTTCTCATCCGTGTTGTTGTCCGGGCCGATCGGCTCGAGCGTGAATTGACACGTCGTGCCCGGCGGAAGCCCGCTCGTATTTCCAGCGATGAACGGATCGGTCGCTTTCGGTCCGCGGGCCATGAAGCTCAATGTCGGATCCGCGTTTTGGCCGTTCGGATTTCCCGGCATCAGCGCGAGGTCGGTGAAAATTTGCACGTACTCACTGCGCGGAAAATGTCCGCCAGTGCCGCTGCCGTTTCGCGACCACCAATGCTCGAAGTCGACGGTGTGCGCGTAAGGCTCGTTGATTGGATACGAATTCGGGGCGACTTTCGTGCAATTCGGATTCGATGCCGGACAGAAACCGCCCGTCTCGTATTGCTCGATGAACCAAAGCAGCCATGTCCAATCGCTCGGGCCGCCGAGCGCGCCGATCGCATCGAATTGATCGTGATGACGAAGGCCGAACGTTGCTGCGCCTCCGCCGCCCATCGAAAATCCGATCACTGCGCGATGCGTGAGATGCCGCAAGCGATGCAGCGTTCCTGCATCTGCAGTCGTCGCAACTTGATACGTGCCGAACCACGGCGTCGAAAAAAGGAGCGAGTAATTTCCATCTGCTTCTTTCTCGATGCGTGGGCTCGCGATCGGAATCGTGCGCGGCGCACGCGCGAGCGGTGACGAATAGATCACCTGCAAATGTCGCCAACGGCCCGCTTCCGGGATGGCCGCCGGATTGATCGGCAGCTTCATGTCGAGCTCGCGACGCAAAATCTGATTCGTGTTGATCGGTGCGTCGGCGCTGAACGTGACGGCCGGACCGAGCTTGATCAAATTGCCGGGAGCTTGATTCGCAATGTCGGTTGCACACGTAACGTGCGCCGGAAATGTCGGCAGCGAATATTCGTTGGTCGTCGTGAATGCCCCGTCCGAAACGCTCATCGACGCGTCGACGAGGCCACCCGTTCCTTGCACCGAGTCGTGACCTGCGCTCAGCGTCGCGCTCGCAGAATCGGTCGCCGCACAAATCGGAACGTCGGCTTTGCGTACGTCGACGGTCAGCGTTCCGGTTCCGGACGTTACCGGCAGGCTCACTGCCGCGGTGATGTTCGCGGTCCCGACATTTCCACCAGTCACCGTAAAATCGTAGGTCGCGTGACGAAGGTCGAGTGTCGGGTTGGTTGGTGCGGCGGCGATATTTACGTTGTCAGTTGAGAAGATCGCGGGCGTCGGTGCGCAGATATCCGGATCCACCAACATGCGAACCGGCCTCGTTTGTCCGGGCGCAACGATGATATTCGGAGGATCGAAATGGACGACGACTGCCGCGCTATTTTGCGGATCGCAGAGCTCGCCGGCCGTGGGCTGCGGACCGTTCGGTCCAGCCGCCGTCGTCGAATCGCTCCCGCAGGAGGTCAGAGCAAACGCTCCGAGAACGGCTACGCACGAAACCTTCGCGATCTTCATCGCGCGTACGCTAGCTCAAAATAAAGTGCCCGCGCAGAGGGACCGGGGGGGCAGCCACACTCCACGCAGGCAAGGCATACTTAGCACCGCGTGTGCCACGACCCAAAAGGCTTTTACATCATGTCGTTGAAAGGTTTGGGGTCACGCGGAGTTTACCGCGTGTGGGTGCACCGAAGACCATACCGAAGATGCGCGGAAATTGCGGCGACGTCGATGCTTTGTGTCTCAATATGAGGCAAGTTGCTACGCGGTCGCGCGAGCCATTCGGGGGGCGCGTCGTACTGGCCAGCGAGCCGTTCGATGCACATCGAAGAGCCGGTCGCCCGCACGCGAGCGTACGGCGTACGTAAGGGGCGGGTCATGCCGTGAATCGTGGCGGTGATCGCACTGGTGGTCGTTGCCGGCCACGCCATGTCGAAGACCCATCCGGCCTCGTCGCCCGAGCAGATCGAAATATTGGATCGGTCGGCGAAATCTTCGTCGCCGAGCGGCTCGAGCGCGCCGATGGTTGCGTCGTCAGCGTCGATCGACAGCGCCCAACGGATCGGCGTGTTGGGACGAGCCGCGAGCGGTTGACCATCGACAAGGATGCCAATCGCGCGGCCATCGGATCGGGCAGCGAGAATGGCGGGCGGCGAGTGATCGCGGTCCGAGCTTTCGTAAGCGCGAGGAATCGAGACGAACTCGTGCGCGGTTGCACCGTCCGCTTCCCAAATCGTAATGCCGCTCGAAGTGAACGTTTCGGAGTCGCCGAGCAAAAACCATCGACCACGCATGCGAATGGCGCCGTCGACGCTCTCGAACGGCTCGTCGTCGGCGCGACGAATTTCGACCGGCGGATGGTCGGCCTCGAGCGCGAGAACGACCGTATCCGGAGGCGAAGCTCTCTTTGCGAGCAAGAGCGCGTGCTGCGGATCGTCGCCGGGCACCATCGTCCACGATTGAACTGGATGTGGAGGTGCAAACGGATTTGCGAACCGCGATGAGTCCAGCACCACCTGCGGCGGCGACGATGTTTGCGTGGAGTGAACCTCGCTCGCGCTCGAAAACGGGCTCAGCCAACGCACGACCCAGCGGCTCGTGTGCTCCCATTCGTTGCCGCGCGCGCCCCACGCATAAAATCGCATGAGCGATCCGAGCGAGGCCATCGAGTACGAAGCGTCGAGGCTGTAGCCGACGTCATCCGCGCGTAGCGTGGGTGCGGACGCCGAGAAAAATGGCGTCCAATCGAGCGTCGTTACGGCGTGATCATTTCGAAATCGCCATTGCGACTGGTTCATTTGATTCGGGCTCGGACCAAACATGCCGCCCATCGAGCCGGTCCCTGGCTGCATCAAAATTTGATTCGCTGCGCTCGCCGTTGGCAGCGGCGGCGCGATGAGCGGCGCGAGCACGGGCGCGGGTCCGGTCGGCTCGCACGTGAGCGCAATCGGCTTCGGCGCCGGATAATTCGTGACCGGTCCTTCGCGTGGTTTTTCGGTTGCTGCGGGCGGTCGTGCTCCCCAACCGATGCGGAGCCATCCTTGCGTGACGCAACCGATTGGCCCACACGAACGCTCGTTTTGCGATCGCGGAACGCAACGCGGCGCCGAGATCGGACAGAGAGGAAGCGTCTCGGGCAGAGCATTGAGCTGCTTCCACGTGAGCCCACCGTCGGTCGTTTCGTAACCGCGATGCGATGCGCTCCAACCGAGCGCGAATCTTCCGGACACGATCGGATCGCCGGCGTCACGAACGAACGCCCCGGCGGTCGCGCGCCCGTCGAGATCGACCTCGAAGCCGACGACCGATTTCGACTGTTCGGACCAAAGCCCGAGCACTCCCGGCCGACGTTCTTCGACGCCGTCGAGCCACAAACCGCTCTTGAGAACGCGCAACGTTTCGCGCGGTGTTTCGGCTGAAAATGCGATCGCGCTCGTGTGCGTTCGGCCGTCGAGGTCGACGACGGTGATGCGTGCTGCAGCGAGATCACCGTGGGGCGGCGAGATCACGGCCAGCTTCCCGCTCGACAAAACCGCGACGCGTTCTTGGTCGACGTTGCCGCGCAGATGAACTTCGCGTGCGCCCGATCCGTCGATGGCCGCGGCCGCTGCTTTCGGAAACACGCAGTAAGTCTGCTCGCGTGCGTCGAGCGCGTCGGCGGTCGTGTCGCATCCGCCGCGCACCGCGATGGCGCCGGTTCCCGAAGGCAGGATCAGACGCGGTGAATCGAAGTGCCGCGCCTCCACCATTTTTCCGGCGTCGTAGCGATAGATCGCCGAGCGTCCGCGTGGCTCGCCGCAAACGAAACCGACGCCGTCACCGAACGCGATCGCATGACAGCGGCTCGGACGAAGTGGATAGGCGTTGCTCGCTTGCTCGACGACGACGCCGTCTTCGAGACGAACGCGAGCTAGCGCGCCGTCACGCGCGACGACCACCGTGCCATCGGAGAGCGGCCAACCGTCTTCGACTGCGGCGACGAGCGGACGATCACCAAAAGGTTTTGCGGTGAGATCTGGAGCGAGGGCGCTGCTCGGAGGCGGCGCATTCGTGATCGGCGCGAGTCGCGCGACTTGTCCGTCGAGGCGCACCTCGTAGCTTGCCGCTGCATGCGACGCGTCGACACCCGAAACGACGACACCACCACCAAATGGCTTTATTTCAGCGGCATCGATGGGGATCGGCAACGGATGCCACGACGCACCTGCGTCGAACGTTGCGACGACGCCGCGCAAATCGGCAACGGCAACGGCGCGCCATCCGTCCATCGCGGCATAGGCGGCGACGTTCGGAGTCGGAGGCCAAGCGCCAAGATCGAGCACCGCTCCCGTGCGCGGATCGATCGCTTGCTCCGACCCTTTTTTGCTTTCGAGATAAACGCGGTCGAGGCCGACCGTGATTTTGTCGAGCGGCTCGTTCGACGAAAAAAGCGGACGCGCATGACCGAGCCAAGAATCGGAACGCCACACCATCGTCGACCCGAGCAGATACAGAAAACCGCCGCCCATGCGATCGGGGATCGGAACCACCGGCTTCGGCGGAGATGGAAAGGCTTCGTCGGCGGACATCACTGCGCCGTTCGGCAAATTCACGAGACGCACACCCGACGCGAGGGCACGCACGCCGCCGCCGGGCTCGACGCCATATTCGCGTTCGTCGTTCGGAGCTTGCTGCACGAGCCGCGCGAACTGCACGAGCGGATCCTTCAGCGGCGCTGCGGTCGGCCGAAGCGCCGTCGTGGCGTCGCCGATTTCCAAATTCGACGCATGACCGCACGCGAGGCATGCGAGGCACGCCAGCGAGGGCCACGCGATCGGCGCAAAAAACAGCCACTTCCTCAAGGCGACACTCGTAGCCGTTTCCACGTGCCGCCGTCGCGCACGTACGCGACGCAGTCGTGCAGGCGGCCCGGACCGCCGAGCCAAAATTCGAAACGTGCCGGAGTCACGCAGTAGCCACCCCAAAACGGCGGGCGCGGAATTTCTTTTCCCGAATATTTTTTCTCGAGCTCCGCGTGGCGTGCGTCGAGCTCCGCGCGCGTGATTGGCTCACTCTGATGCTCGGAAACCCACGCACCGAGCTGGCTCTCGCGGGGTCGACTTTTGAAATAGGCATCCGACTGGCTTGGACCGGTGTGCTCCACCTCGCCTTGGATGCGAACCTGACGCGCGATCTCTTTCCAGTAAAAATCCAGCGCGGCGTGCGGGTTGGCGTCGAGCTCGTGTCCCTTGTGACTGTCGTAATTCGTGTAGAATACAACTCCGCTTGCGTCGATCGACTTTGCGAGCACGATGCGCGCATTCGGAATGCCGAGCCGGCTCGCCGTCGCCAACGTCATCGCGTTCGGCTCGATCACCTTCGCGTCGGTTGCAATCTGCATCCATTTCTGGAGCTCGACGATCGGGTCCTCGTCGAGCATCGACTCGTCGAGCCTGCCTCGGTCGTAGTCGCGTCGCATTTCGGACAAGTCTGTTTTCATGGCTCATGATCGATGCTGATGAGTTTTGCCGTGTCATCCCGATTATGACATATCGACGCCATGTCTTTCGTCGTCGCAGTGTGCGGTGCGACTGGTGCCGTCGGTCGCGAAATGTTGAAGACGCTCGAGCAGCGTCGGTTTCCGGTCAAAAAGCTGATTGCGCTGTCGAGCGCGAAAAGCGCGGGAAAAAAGCTGGTTTTCAATGACCACGAGATAACGGTCCAAGAGCTGGGGCCTCACTCGTTCGAGGGCGTGGACGTCGCGCTCTTCAGTGCCGGCGGAAACGTCTCGAAAGAGTTTGCGCCCATCGCCGCGAAGGCCGGCGCGGTCGTCATCGACAACTCGAGCGCCTGGCGCATGGATCCGGACTGTCCGCTGGTCGTTCCGGAAGTGAACATGGCGGCGGCTACCAATCGCCCGAAAGGCATCATCGCGAATCCGAACTGCTCCACGATTCAGATGGTCGTAGCGCTCAAACCGCTACACGACGCCGCGCGCCTCAAGCACATCATCGTCTCCACCTACCAAGCCACGAGCGGTAAAGGACAAGCGGCGGTCGAGGATCTGCTCGCGCAAACGCGCGCGGTGCTTTCCGGGCAAGCGGTCGTTCCCACGGTTTTTCCCGGTCAAATCGCGTTCAACGTGCTGACCGATTGGAAAGCGGGCGACGACGATTACACCGAAGAAGAAATGAAGATGGTGCACGAGACGCAGAAGATTTTCGGCGACACGAGCATCGGAGTTTCGCCGACCACGGTGCGCGTTCCGGTTCTCGTCGGACACAGCGAATCCGTGCACGTGCAATTTCATCGGCCGATGCAGGCGGCCGAAGCGAAGAAGCTTCTCGAGCACGCACCCGGTGTGGAGCTGATGGCTGATGCTTATGCGCCCGGAAAGCATCCCCAGCCCATCCATTCAGCCGGTCAAGATCCGGTTTACGTAGGCCGAATTCGTGACGATTTGGCGGTCAAAGGTGCGCTGAATTTGTGGATCGTCGGCGACAATCTTCGCAAAGGCGCAGCGTTAAACGCGGTGCAAATCGCCGAAGCCCTGTTCGCCCATTAATTGCGTCACGGATGAGGCCGTAGGTGATGATGTCGGTGCAATCTCGCACCGCGACTCGGGCGGCGATTCGTGATGTCTCAGCAAGACGAAAAAGAGACCGAGTGGAATCCGGACGAAAGCGATGTCCGGCCGTCCCCGCGTCCAATCACGATTGCGCCCGTCAGCACGGGTCCGCGCCCGCTCGAAGGCTTGTCGACGCTCGCAGCGGTTGCGTCCGGCATCGCGCACGAAGTGAACAATCCTCTCGCGTACGTACTGACGAATTTGGATTTCGTTCGCGAGCAGCTCGGAAATACTTGCTCGGCAGACGTGCTTGCGGCGCTGGAAGAGGCGCGGCTCGGTGCGCTTCGCATCGGCGAGATCGTCCGTAATTTGCAGGTCGTCGTGACGGACGAAGCCAAAATCGTCGAGATCGATCTCGCCGAGGTCGTCGAGTCGGCATGCATGATCGTGCAAAGCGAGGTCACGGTCGGCGCGAAGATCGTTCGTGCGCGCGCGTGGTCGCCGCGGGTGGTCGGCAACGGCTCGCGTGTCGCTTACATGATTTTGAAAATGCTGATGTTCATGGCGCGTGGAACGAACCGCCACGAGCGCTCGACGTTGCGCGTCTCGACCGGAACCGACGAGGCTGGCTCGGCGCTCGTCGAAATTCAGGGGCTGAGCGAAGCGACGGATCTCGCGTCACTCACCGAAGCGATTCGCACGCATGGCCTCGACGATCTCGCCTCTGCAGTGACGGCGAAGTTGAGCGTGGAGTTTCGCGAACGCATGACGGTATTGAAGCTCGCGTTCGCTCACCACTGACCGACGGTGCCGATGACGGCGCCGGTTTTCACGTCGAAAATGTCGAGCCACGTCCAATGCGGCAAGTACACGCGCGTTGCGGTGATCAAGAGCTTGTCCGCTTCCGAGCCGTCTTTCGAGCGGGGAATTTCCGTCTCCCAAAGCTCCGCCCCAGTTTTAGCATCGAGCGCTGCGAGCTT
>JBDTFL010000531.1:0-5746 GCA_039937955.1 Polyangiaceae bacterium
GCTGTCGCTGTTGGGATTGGTCGCATAGCCGGCGAGGGCACCGGCCTCGATGTTGACCGGACCAAGCGCGTGCGCCTCGGTGCTGTGAAAGAAAAACAACCCGAAGAAAACCGAAGCGAAGAGCAACGTGGCGATGCGTTTCATGATCGCCGAGTAGAGCACCGGCGCGCGCGTAACCCAATAACGCGACGGATCTTTACGTCGATAGGGAGACACGGATGAGTCACGCGCTCAGATGAGTCACGTGACATTTTCGCGCTCACTTCACCATGAACCACTTCACGCCCGGTGTGACCTCGAGGTGAAAATGGTTTTTGTGTTTCTTGTTGAAGTCGGGCGTGAGCTCCACGTTGAAGAGATGCGCGTCGGCTGACTCGCACGCGATCGCGCGCAATGCTTTTGCGTGCTCGGTGGCCGGCCATGGTCCGCTCTTCGGTCCGCACGTCTTCGCGCCGATCGCGCCGTGAAAATCTTTGGAGACGTCGAGCTTCGTGCCGTCCTTGCGCAGAAAAATCGCGGCGTCGAGCGCGAGCGCACCACCATGATGTTGGCTCACTTTCGAATCCGGCCAATTTTTCGGAGGCGGACGATACGCGGACAGATGCACCACTTCGGTGATGTCGTGCTTCTCCAAAATCGCCGCGAAGTCGTCGAGCGCGAGCACCAACCGGCAGTCCATGATTTCGTACGGCGAGGTTGAACGTGATGCGGCGGGCAACGCGGAATGAAACGCGACATTGTGCAGAGGTCCCGTCAAACGAATTGGCGCGAGCACTCCGCGCGCCGCGTCGACCGACTGAAATGAAATGCCGCGCTCGGTGAGCTTCGCCTCACAGCTTGCGCGATCGAGCGCCGCGTATTCAACGGCTGGGGTCGTCGCCGCGTTCGGGGGAAACGCTACTTTGTCGTCCGCCGCGTTCGCTCCGACGGTTACAAGCGTCAAAATGCCGAAAATACCCGTGCGAGCGATGCTTTTCAGGTCTGTGTAATTTGCATGCATCGCGGATTCAGCCTGATTTGTTATACTCCGAAAAGAACATGGCGGAGCTTGGCCATCGAGGGCGCCGCATCTTGTATGCGGCCATCACGGAATTCGTCGCAACTGGTGAGCCGGTGGGCTCCCGCACGCTCGCAAAAAAGAGCGGCCTCGACCTGTCGCCGGCCACCATTCGCAATGTGCTCTCCGATCTAGAGGAGGGCGGCTACCTCAAACAGCCGCACACGAGCGCCGGCCGCATTCCTACCGACCGCGCATTTCGACTTTTCATCGACGCGCTGATGGAAGTTCAGACGCTCTCGAACGATGAGCATGCGCGCATTCGTTCGCGCTTCGACGACATGATGCCCGGCCAAAACGTGATGCGCGAGACCGGAAAGCTGCTCGCCGAATTGACGGGAAACGCCGCAGTGATCATCGCGCCGCGCGCCGAGGCGCTCACGCTCAAGCAGCTGCGTTTCATTCGGACCAAGCCCGGTGAATTGCTTGCGGTGCTCGTCATGTCGAATGGCACCGTGCAAAATCGTTTCATCTCGTCAGACGTCGCCGACCAAGAGCTCGAGCGCATTCACAATCTTTTGGACGACGTCGCTGAGGGACGCACGCTCGGCGACCTTCGCGAATTCTTCGCGCGCAAGCTCGCCACCGACCGCGTGCAAAACGACGAGCTTCGTCGGCGCGCATTCGTGCTCGGCGGCGCAGTCGTGAAAAGCGCTGCGGAAACCGGCACTGACGTCGTCATCGAAGGCGAAGCCGGTTTGTACGGACAGCCTGAATTTTCAGACGCCAACGGGCTCCGCCAAATCGTCGCCGCGCTCGGCGAACGCGATCGCATCGTCGAATTGCTCGACGCGACCTTCGCCGCAAATGGAACTGCCGTCGTCGTCGGAAGTGAAGCCGGCGAATTGGGCGGCGGACAGCTCGCGCTCGTAGGTGCTTCGTACACCGATCACGGACGCACTGCCGGATCGGTCGCCGTCATCGGGCCCACGCGCATGGATTACCCGAAGGTCGTTCCGCTCGTCGCCGCCACTGCCATGGCGATGAGCGAGTACATGGACCGCAATAACATCCGCACAAACGATCAGAACGACAACGACGACGAGTGATCGCGTGAAGCTTCGCCTGTGAAACTACGTTGGCGGGGCGCGCCTCCGAAATGGAGGATCGCACTTTACGCGGCAATTCTCGGCCTTCCATGCGTGTACCTCGCGTGGCTGAATCGCATGCCTGGCGAAAGTTTTTCGGGTCCCGCGCTCAAAGCGAGCGTGCGTGAGAATCAATTGTCCGAAGATCTGTCGCGCGACGTGCACACGCTGTCGGTCGAAATCGGTGAACGAAATCTCGATCATCCTGAAGCGCTGCAGGATGCGCTGCAGATGGTTCACGACTCGTTTTTTGCAGACGGGCTGAAGCTCACGACGCAGTCGTTCGACGTCGATGCAAAACCTGCAAGCAACTTCGAAGGCGAAAAAAAAGGAACCACTCGCGCCAGCGAGATCGTCGTGGTCGGTGCGCACTACGATTCGGTCACGGGAAGCCCCGGCGCCGACGACAACGCCTCGGGAGTCGCGGCTCTCCTCGCGATCGCGCGCGCGCTCCAAAGCGAGCACTTCGCGCGCACGATTCGTTTCGTGGCGTTCGTCAACGAAGAGCCTCCGTATTTCTGGCACGACTCGATGGGCAGCCTCTACTACGCGCGCTCTTGCAAAACGGACCATGACGACGTCGTGGAGATGATCAGCCTCGAATCGATGGGCTATTTTTCCGACGACGAGGACTCGCAAAAATATCCATTTCCGCTCGGCCTCTTTTATCCATCCAAAGGAAATTTCATCGCGTTCGTCGGCAACACGTCGTCACGCGATTCGGTTCGCAACGCGATCGGAACCTTTCGCGACAGCGCACGTGTTGGCTCGGAGGGTGGCGTTTACCCCGGTTTTTTGCCGGGAATCGGCTGGTCCGATCAATGGGCGTTTTGGCAGACGGGTTATCCGGGGATCATGATCACGGACACCGCGCCGTTTCGAAATCCGAATTACCACACACAAAAAGATCTCCCGCCCGCGCTCGACTTCGATCGCTTTGCGCGCGAGGTCGAAGGCGTGATCGACGTGGTGCGTAGCTTCGCGAACCCGTAATTTTCTTTCGGGCTCACTCCGCGCAGCAGCGAAATCCGAAGTCGTCGAATTTGGAGTTGCGCGCGGTGAGATCGGTAGCGCCGCAGCTCAAGCTGTCCTCGCCGCTGCGAAAGCTTCCGCCGCGAAGGATGCAGCTGCCGGTCGGGGTGTCGTCCTCGCACGCGTCTTCCCATTCCCAAACGTTGCCGCTCATGTCGAAGATCTGGGAGGAATTCTCATTGGTGCACGTCGGAGGATGGTCGACGTCGTCCGTTTCCGCTTTTTGATCGTCGGCCCCGTTGCACATCGTTCCGACGTAGGTGTTTCCGTACGGAAAAAGATCGGCGCCCAGGTTCGAGCAGGCCGCGTACCAAAGGCTCGTGTCGGAGCTCGGAATGGGGACCACTTTTCCGCTCACGCCGCCGGGAGCTCCGCACAGCTTTTTTCCGGCCCACGCGCAGAACGCTTTCGCGTCGCACCAGTCGACGTTGACCACCGGTCGATTCGCGTCCGCGGCGGCGGCCGGCCAATTGAACTCGGGCGCAAACGAGCTCGATTGTGCGCAGGCGCCGTCGCTCGAATTCGCTGTCGGATTGCTCGCGAGGAATTGCGCGTAATGCGCGTTCGTGACCTCGGTGGCGTCGATGCAATACGGAATAGCCCCATTTTCCTCGAGTGGAATCAATGCGGGACCGGGCAAGCCGCTCGGGCATTTCCCTTTGGCGACGACATTGTTTGCTGCGGAATCGCCGTGCGAAGCGCCGCTGTCACTATCGATTGTTCCGTTTTGATCAGTGCCTTCGTCGTCGCCCAAAAGCTGTCCGCCGCATCCGAATCCGCCAAACGCGCAGGCGGCGAAGGGCCCCGCGGCGAGGGCAATGACGAGGAATGCACGATGCACGATGAGGTATTGTACCCTCACGTCGATGCGCACGGCCCCTCCGGATTTGCCCGGCAGCCAGAACAATGATTCGCCGATCGATCGCGCGCTTGCGCTTCTGCTCGCCGACGAACGCGAGTCGGCGCTGCGGTGGAGCGCGGCGGTGGTGGATTCAGATCCGTCGATGCCGAGCGCGCTGATTTTGACGTGTCGTTTGCTCGCGGAAGCGGGTCGCACGGAAGCCGCGATCGAAGGGCTCGAGCTGGCCGTCAAACGATCGATCGACACCGGAAATCTTCCGATGGCGGTCGCGGCCGTCGCCGATTTGCGAAAGCTCGGCAGGCCCACCGACAAATATTTCGACGAGATCGCGAAATCGTTTTGCTGCGATTCGCCACGTCTCACCGACGCTGCGCCGCCGCCGCCGCCGCTCCCGACATTCGCGCAGTTCGAACCGCTCTCGTCATTTTTGGCGGGGCCCGCGCTCTTGTCGAAGGCGACCGCCATCGTCCACGAGGCGTCGGAAAAATTGAAACGCGCGGACGGCACGCTCACGCCGATAACCCCGCTGCCACTCTTCAGCGCGATCGAGCAAGAAGGTTTGCGTGCGCTCATCGGCGCGTTTGAAATGATCACCGTTCCAGCAGGAAATGAGGTGATCGTCGAAGGCGAGGAGGGCGCGGAGACGTACATCGTCGCGCGAGGTGAGCTCGAGGTTCGCCGCCGCGGCTCCGACGAAAATGCCGTTCCCGTCACGCTCGCGCGTCTGGTGGGTGGTGCGTTGTTCGGAGAGATGGCGCTGCTCTCGCGCGCGCCGCGTGCAGCAAGTGTGTTCGCGAATCGCCCTTCGATTTTGCTCGTGGCAACCCGCGAGGCGTTGGAAAAAGTGGCGGAGACGCGACCTGAGGTCGGCGTCGAGCTCGCCGCGCATTGTCGTCGTCGCATGGTCGCGAATTTGGTTCGCACGTCACGCGTACTCATCGACGTGAACCCGACGGATCGTCCGGCGCTCGTCGAACGCTTCGAAACACGCGTCTTCGAAAAGGGCGAGAAGCTCATCACCGAAGGCGACGAAACGCGCGGCTTGCACTTGATCGCGTCGGGTGAGGTTGCCGTGATCGGTCACGAATCCGGGGAGCCGCTCGTGATTTCGACGCTTGCGGTTGGTGAAGTTGTTGGAGAGGTCGCGCTGGTTTTGAGACGACGCGCGAGCGCTGACGTCGTCGCGATTCATCCGACGGTGACCCTTTACCTTCCGCGCGAGGATTTTCTGGCGCTGATTCGCGAGTATCCCGCCATCCTGCAGAGCCTTTATTTGTCGGCGATTTTGCGCGATGAAGAGACCCGCGAAGTGATTGGGAACGTCGCGACGAACGTGATCGCGGAAGATTACGATCTCGTATAGCCACAAAGCAGAATTGCTCGAACCGACATACCTCTGTCGATTCGAGCAACCCTGACGCTACGTCAGCTGACTTACTTGCAAGCGTTGTCGACGCAAAGCTGTCCGCTCGTGCAATCGCTTTGCTGCGTGCATTGAATCGCGCCGCCCGAGCTCGTTCCCGCGCAGTAACCCGCCGCAACGCACGTCGGAATGCGATTGTCGATGTGCGTGCAGGTCGAGTTGTCCGCACACGAGTATCGGCAGAAGCCCGAGACGCAGCTTTGCGATGCTGCGCAAGCCGACGTGTCGGAGGCCGAGCAGTTCGGCTTGGGGCGTGTGTCCGGAACGCATGCGCCTTGATTGCA
>JBDTFL010000532.1:0-7211 GCA_039937955.1 Polyangiaceae bacterium
CTCGCGACGCGACGTTGGAGATTTTCGCGTCGCTGCCGATGAGCAATGTTTTGGCCGCTTGGAAACGCGCGTTGCTTTGCTCGTCGTGGAACGAGGTGCCGTAGCGGCTCAGCACGCGTTGCAGCGAACGCGGCGACATCGACAATTCTTTTGCGGCTGGGCGAATCGCCAGATCGAGGCGAGTCGAGAGCAACACCCGAAGCTGCTGGAGCTCGTGCGGGGTTGCGCGAACCCGCTGCACGATCTGCTCGACCTCCTCGCAGATGGCTACACCGGCATCACCTGCAACGGTACGAAAAGCCTCGACCGGATCGGTGTAGGTCTCGAAGGGGTGCATGTCGCCGACCGACGCAATGACGCCCATCAGCAAAAATCCGATCGGATCACGACGAATCACGTTTGCTTGCAGGCGCACGCGCGCTTTGAGCTCGCCGCGATTTTGGATGACCCACGACGCGAGGAGAGGCAGCGCGATCGGATTGATCACTTCGACGCCGCGTGAATCTGCGACGATGTCGAACGGCACGCTCACCTTCAAGTACGTGTCCATTACCCGTAAAATCGTGCGTGTTTCGGCTTCGTCGGGTCGACCCCAAATGTGCCAACCCACGAGAGAAGGCGTGGCGACCCAAACCACGCACGAGCCTGTGCACGTGTACGTTCCGATGGGCGACTTTTCGAAATCACGCGCCGAAGCTTCGATCATGGATCCGAGGGACGAGAGACTAGCGCGTTGTGGATGAATCTTGAATGACCGAGCGCAAGGTCTCGCGACAATGTGGTCGCTGAGGTCAGTCGCCCGAAGCGTGCGCAGTCGGAAGTGCGTGCTGAAGTCCCTCGACGCTCGGAACGTGGAGCGCATGCTCGCGGCAATGCTCGAGATAAGCCGACTCGTGCAGCGCGACCAAATCAACGGTGGAGCGCCAAAGCCAATTCGGCGCCGTCATGTTGCGTGCTTGTCCTCGACGTCGAGCTGACGCGCATGCGCGGTGGCAATGACGTTTGCCAAATAGAAAGCGACCGCGAGCGCTGATTCTTCGGTGAGCGTGCTCAGCTCGAATTTCGAGTCCTGCGGAAGAAGCTCGCGCACGAAGACGTCGCGTTCGAGAATTTTCGCCGATTCCAATCGCTCGCCCAAGGCAGGTGAAAGCACGCGTGCGCCGGCAACCATCTCGCTTCTTTGATGTCGATGAGAGCGAGCGCGGACGTGGCCTTGGCGTGCTTCGTTTTCTTGGCGGGTTTGCTTTTGCTTTTGCGCGCGTCAACTTCGACGAGAGCGGCGCATCGCCACAAGCCGAGTGAGCCGCAGCCTTTTACCCAATACGCGGCGTCGACGAGATCATTCATGCGAATCGATCGTCGATTTTCGTGATCACGTTCTGCGGCATTGCAAGTTGGCGCCGATCCTCACGGAACGTCGAGCTCTCTCGAGCTATCTATCCGGGCCTTCGGCGGGATTGCCCTTTGCGAGTCACATGCCATGACGTTTGTTCGTAAAAACAAGCGCGCGCGCGTTTTGTCGGGCGAGGCGAATCGGCAACCTGATGCATTCTGCTTCAGTCAGCCTTTGCTGCCGCCGAAAAGATCGAACGTAGTAAAACGCGCAGCCATGATCGGTCGCCGCGCGATTTGGTTCTCTTGGCTGACCGGCTTCACGTTCTTTTTCCTAACACCGTCGTCCGCTTCGGCCTACACGGTGCAAACGCCGATCAGTCCGGGCTGTCATGAGCGCATCACTGCCGACGCGCTCCGCATCGTTCGCGGCTCGCTCACGACCGCGAGGCCGATCGCGCTCGCAACCGACGACGAGAAGGCGCTCGTCGCCGATCTTCCGTTCGACCTTCCGAGCGACCTCGACGACCTTGGCGGGGCCACACTTTTGATGGGCGTACGCGACAACGATCTCAAAGGCGTTCCGGTCACCGACCTCGCTGAGATTGTCGAGATCACCGCGGATGATTCCTCGCAGCGTGAGCATTGCTTGCGAACGCGAACGGAGGTCGAGCCGGACGGAACGAAAAACGCGGTCGACGATTGTCGCGGCTTCATCTTGAGCACGCTGACGTCTGCGCTGGATGGTCTTGATTTCTCGGGCAACGTCGACTCTACGCTTCGTCAATCGGTGCATCTCGACTTGGCGATCCGCGGACAGATCGATTTCGATTTGCCGATTTTCTATTTTCGAATGGGCCAGGGCATGCACGCCATTGAAGACAGCTTCGCGCACGATTGGCGCAGCACCAAAGATCCGCATCGCATCACCGTCGCGCTCAACTGGACCGACTACTCCGACAATCGGATCAACGAATCTGTCACCGGGCCGGCTCATGAAAACGAAATAGATCGTTGCGACGATCCCGATTCACTTCGCGCTCAGCGTCGCGGGCTCGCCACCGAAGCGGCTGCAGCAGCGTTGATGATGGCGCTCGATCCGAGCAAGTCGCGCGATCAGAAGATCGAAGGATTCCAAAACGTGATCGACACCTACGTCGTCTTCGACGATCAAGATTCTTGCACCGCATCCAACTCATGGTGCGACGCGCCCGAGAAAGAGTATGAGCCGTCGTCGTGTGGATGTCGCTTGGCCGGCGATCCACGAAACAGCTCATTTTCATGCGGATTTGCGATCGGGGCGCTTGCTCTTCTTTTGTCGCGACGAAAACGAACGCGTCGCAGGACCTCGAAGCTCGTGGCCCTCGGGATTTTTTTTGCCGCGCTGATCTCGACGCCCACTGCGCGCGCGGACGATTCGGATGGCGGAGCAGCGACGCCGCCACCGGCGACTCCCGGAGGAGAAGCGGTTCCAGGCGTGACGCCGCCGGCCAAGACTCAACCGGTTCCGGAGACTTCGTCGGGCAGCGGGCCCGTTGCGGCGCTCACCGGAAAAAGCGCGTCGGGGACCAAAGGCGTCGAAGATCGCGCCGGCGCAAAATTCGTCGAGGTCGCGTTCGCGGCGTCGTACGACAAATCCGCGCTACTCGGTCGCGTCGGAGGTCGGCTCGCATTGAGTCGTCACTGGATGGTCGGGCTCGACGCTGAATGGAATCCGTATCTCGCGGTTGGTGAAACCCACGTTCGCTCCGGAACGATCGACGCGTATGCGAGTCTGATCGGGCGTTTTCAGCTCGCGTATGAGCCCATCAATTTACGAAGCAGCGTGAGCCTCGGCGGATCGTTGCTCTTGTTCGATCTCGTGGGAGCGCCCGCCGGAAGCATCGGTCCGTATTTCGGAATCAGCTTTTTGGGGCTCGAAATCAAGCTCGGTCGCGGATTTTACCTGACCGTCGATCCGGACTCCATCGCCATTCCGATCCCGCACGTCACGGGCATTCCATTCGTCTACTACCAATATCGATTTCAGATCGGGATCGAGTTCGGCGGCTGATCGCCTGAGCAGTCAACGTCACACGAGACGAGCAGCGACGTTGCGCGCGTCGCTCATCACGGAAGGGAGTGAGGCCTCGTCGATTCCGAGCAGGCGAAGCTCCGTGTCCGGGCGCGCCGAACGTGTGTCGCCTTCGATGCCGAATCCGAGCTCGCTCGCAATCCACTCAGCAACGATCACGAGGCATGCGCCAGGGTGGAGCGTTCCTCCGACGCGACCGCCGTGATGATACGTGGCGACGATCTCGATTTCGGTGGGTAGCTTCCACGCGCGACACACCGCTTGTCCGGCTTCGGTGTGCGATTCCAAAATAACCGGCCACGCGATCGCGAAAGGAACGCGCGGACCGATGACGTACGCCGCCGCGGCAATGCCGACGTCGTGAAGCAGCCCGCACAGAAATACTTGCTCACGGTGGAGCGACATCGGCGCAGCAAGCGCGCGCGCGATATGCGCCGTCATTGCGGAGTGCCGTCGTAGCGACGACATGACGCCGTCGTATCCGGGCGCACGAAACACGCGCGTCGTCATCGTCTCGGCGAGGAAAAGATCCGCAAGCATCTGAACGCCCACACGAACGATCGCATCCTTGAGCGACACGATGCGTGATCCCCTAGAAAAATAAGCCGATTGCGCAATACGAAGCGCACGTGCGGCGACCAGCGGATCGCGCTCGCACACGTTCGCGAGATCCTCGATCGAAACGTTCGGCCGGCGCGCCAGCGCCATCACCTCCATCGCCACGGCCGGCGTTACGGGAGGCGTATACGAAGGATCATGAAATGCCGCTCGCACCTCTTCGAGGAGCATCGTCCGACTCGACAGCGGGGGGCTCGACCGTCTGAGTGAAAAGGCCATCGTGACAGGACAAACGGCAGTCACCTGTCGCTACTGAAGGACAACGTGTATGGCGAGTCGATTTGTCTTCGAGAGTGGCAGCTTGTGCGCAAGCTGTCGTCGTCGTGTACGCTCACGTGGATGACCAAGCTCACGCCGTGTCGCAGCTGTCATCGCCATTGTCGATCGACCGAAACATCGTGTCCGTTTTGCGGCATTCGGCACGTGGCGATCGGTGCGAGCCTTCTCGCGATCGTATCGCTCGCGGTAGCGTGCGACGGGCAAGCTGCGCAGTCACCGAATAGCAACGTCGTGATTCCGACGTCGAGCGCCGTCGCGTCTTCCGGTGCGACGACACCCGACGATGCAGGGGGAGTTGCGCCAGTCGTCCCGACACCGACGCCAACACCTACGACCACCACGACGACGCCACCGGACATGCATCGCGCCGTGCCGATGTACGGAATGCCACCGGCGCCCGCGAATCGCTGATCAGGTCAGCGAGACGAAATCATGAACCGGTGACCGTGACGTTCATCGGCGGCGCACA
Source organism: Polyangiaceae bacterium (assembly GCA_039937955.1). GTDB lineage: Bacteria > Myxococcota_A > Polyangia > Polyangiales > Polyangiaceae > JAICXU01. The sequence continues at coordinate 4,773 of JBDTFL010000532.1, forward strand.
GCTCGAGCTCGTGCAAACGTACGCGCGGACCGTGCCCGAGCACGCTTTGCCGGTGAAGCTCGCCGAGTCGCAGTGATTGTCTTTGTCGCAATTTTTGAACGACGCCGGACCCGTGGCTTGATCCCATTTCCAAGGCGCAGCACCGTTGACACGCCATCCGTTTGCGGACGTCGCGGTCAGCTTGCCGGCTTTGCATGAAATGGTCGGCGGCGTGGGCGCGGGATCTGCCGACGAGGGCGATGACGCGGCGGCAACGGCCAGACCAGCAAAAGCAACGACACTGACGATTTTCGAGATTCGCATCGGGAACTCCTCCTTTATTCGAGCAGGGCTTCGCTCATCACACTGGGATCTGGACCAAAGAGCAACTGCCTCTGCGGCTAGCAGGCGGTCGCCAAAAGCATCACCGCGCTACGGTACGACGTCAGCCTACGACTCGCATTCAAATCTATGTTGGTTGAACGCTGGCTGAGCTCACAAAAGTGCGTTTTTTACGGTCAATGGGCCGGATGACCCTCGCGCTCGAAGTGCTCGAGCGCCGCCAAAATTTCGGGCGTGGGTTTCAGCATGCGCGTCGTGCCGTCGGGAAACGTCATGCGCCACGCCCAATCGCCGTCTTCGAGAGTCACGCGTTCAGCCTGTCCATTTTCCTCGGCGTGCATCATCGAGTGGGCGAGCTGCTCGGGTGTCATCTTCGCGCCGCCGATTTGAGCGAGCTTGCGCGACGCGGCCGATGCGAGCGCGCCCGGTTTCTTTTTCTTCTTCGAGTTGGAAGTCATCGTGCACCAGCTTAATCCAGTCAGCACGGGGCAACGCTCAAAACGCAGTCGAAGTAATTCGAACGCGACCAAGGTTCAGCACTGTTACCGTCAGCGGAGCTTGACCAGAAAACGCATCACGCTTTGTGCAGCTCCGTTTTTGCTCGCCATCGTTGCGTGCTCGAAGGATTCTGCCAACGCAAAAAGCGCCGGATCGCCGCAAAATCAAGTAGCTTTCGCGCACGTGGCTAGAGCGCCCGACGTGATTCGTCGTGATGGAAATGGTTTGCTCGGGAGCACGTCGGAGTATTTGCGCGAGCACGCACACGACCCGGTCGACTGGCAGCCTTGGAATGCGGAGACACTTGCGCGCGCGGTCGCGGAAGACAAGCCGATCTTTTTGTCGATCGGTTACTCGGCTTGTCACTTCTGCCACGTGATGCACGACGAAGTATTTTCGAAAGACGACGTCGCGCAAATGCTCAACGCACATTTCGTGTCGATCAAAGTCGACCGCGAAGAGCGTCCTGACATCGATGCGACCTACATTGCGGCGCTCGAGCACTTGTCCGGATCGGCGGGTTGGCCGGCCACGCTTTTTTTGACGCCGTCGCTCGATCCGTATTTCGGCGCGACATATGTGCAGCACGATCGCTTTCTGGAGCTCGGAGCGAAAGCCGCTGATGTCTATGCGCAACGCGAGGCAGGCGATCTTTCGGCGGTCGATATTCAGAAGCTCATGACCGAGGCTCCGCCTGAAAAGGGAGCCGCGCTCACGCCCGACGAAATTCGTGCGTTTGCGGCGGGCGCCGTGAGCGAAATGGATCCGATTCGTGGCGGCATGACAGGTCGCACGAAATTTCCGATGGTGCCGCGTCTCCAATTTTTGCTGCACGCGACTCGCAAATGGGATTTGCCGGAGCTCACGAAAATCCTGCGCACGACGCTCGACGCGATGTGCAACGGTGCGTTGCGCGATCCGGTTTCGGGCGGTTTTCACCGGTACACGACCGATCCCGATTGGAGCACGCCGCATTACGAAATCATGCTCTACGACGATGCGCAGCTCGCATCGCTCTACTTCGAAGCTGCGTCCGTGATGCAGGAGCCGCGCTACTTGGATGTGGCGCGGGGCACGCTCGACTTCCTGGCGCGCGACATGAAAGTGGCGAGCGGCGCATTCGCGGCAAGCTTCGATGCCGACACTGCAGGTGAAGAAGGCGCAGCATGGCGTTGGTCGAAATCCGAGATCGACGCAGTCGCCGGGGCCGACGCACCGATCGTAGAAGCGATTCTCGATGTCAAAAATACGAGGGTCGCTCCTGCGCAACGCAAGACGTTTGCCGAGATCGCGACATCGCTGCAACTCAAAGAGAAAGAGGTGAGTGATGCTTGGAATCGCGCGCAACCGCTTCTGCGTGCGGCGCGCGCAGGTGTTGCGAAGCGTGACGACAAAGTCATTGCCGCGTGGAACGGCCTCGCGATCGCCGCATTCTCGAGCGGATTTCTCGTTACCGGTGATTCGCATTATCGCGATGTCGCGGTCGCTGCGGCCGACGCGACGTGGCGTGACCTTCATGATTCAAAGGGTGCGCTGACACGAACGCCCGGTGGGGCCGCTGCATTTGCCATCGATTACGCCGACCTCGCTTCGGGCTACCTCAGTGTTTTTCAAGCAACG
>JBDTFL010000533.1:0-4088 GCA_039937955.1 Polyangiaceae bacterium
CTCGGGCTTCAAATGTTTCAGCGCCAGCTTCGCGAACACCGCGTTGGTGCTGTGACCCATCGCGCCCGCGAGGGTCGTGCACGACTTGTCACGCGACGCGTTTTCCTCGAGATTTTGCGCCAAAATCTCGTGCTCACCACCCCAATAACATTGCTCGGTGTCTGGCGTGAGCTGCGCATCCTCGACGAGCGCGGAGCCCGTAACGATTTTGAAAACACTCGCCGCCGGCGCACGCGCTTCGGAGCAAATGTCGCGCGACGACGATCCTTCCGATCGACTCGCGTACGCCAAAACATTTCCGGTTTCCGTGTCGACCAAAATGATCGCTGCGCGAGGAAGTCGATGCACACGAAGCAGCGTCGTTGCCGCATGCTGCATTTCCGGATCGATGGTGAGCTTTGCCATTCGTCCCGACGCCGTCGGCGCGATTGCACCCGAATCGTCGAACGACATGTGCATCAAATCGACGCCCGACGTGATTGGCGAGATGGCCGGCGCCTCCGGCTTCGTCGTCGACTCCGACGGCTTCGTGTGCGAAAGCGAAACGTCCTCGACGGCCGGCGAATCGGTCGTTGCCGTGTTCGCATTTTTCGTGAGCCGCCTCGCGAGCGGCACGAGGGTCGCCGCGAGGACGACGGCGGTGAGACCAATGGCAAGGCGCCGCATACATCGTGAGTGACATAGGCTCTTGATGTTGGGCAAACAAACGGCGTCTTCTAGTGGTCGTTCTCCGGAGATGAGGCCTGCATGCGTCGTGTGATTTCGATGGTATTTTCTGCAGCAATTGCGTTCGTTTCAGTAAATACGCGCGCCGCGAACGAGGCCACGCTCGCGGCGAGTGGCGGGCTGGGTGCGCTCACCGTTTCGGTATCGGCCGACGAACGAACGATTCGAGCTGGTGCACAATCGATTGCCGCACCCGAAGGATTTTCTCCGGCGCCAAACGATGCGTCGGTGGAGGTCGTTTCGATCGGACAGCGCCGCAGTGTCGTTCACGTTCGTGTTCAAGGCGCAGCGGACGGCACGGCCTGGGAGGTGATCGTGGCTACGTCGACCGGTGCGGCGACGAACATTTTGTTTTCCGGCGTCACCGGTTATTCGCGGGGCGAAGACGGGGAGCGCAGTGGCGATGTGGTCACATTTTTGGGTGAGGGCACGGACAAGACCGTGGTCGTCGGAGAGATCCACGAAGACTTGCGCATCTGCGGACAAGACGCGACGGTCCTACAACCGCGCGCGATCGACGCTAAAATCATGCAGTTTCGTGGCGCGAGCATGCAACGCCTTTCGCGCGCTGAGCGCGGCGGAGCATCGAGGATCATCGCGACTGCACGTCATGCTCCAGCCGACGCGCCGCTTGCTCCACTCTTGGTCGCGGCGGGTGCGAGCAGCGAGATCGGATCGGCACGCGCACTCGTCGACGGCGATCCGAAAACGACTTGGGGGGAGGCTCGGCCTGGTGCCGGCGCGGGTGAGTTCGTGGTGCTGCGCGTCGCCGCAGAAATTCCGATTACGCATCTCGAGGTCACGATTGCTCCGCCGAGCGCGACGCCCGACGCGAACGTTCCGATCAAAACGAACGCGACGTCTGCAACATCCAAAGCAGCAGCGCCGAAGTCGTTTTTCTTGGTGACCGAGAAAAAAATCTATTCGGTGACGCTGCCGGAAGACGCGAGCGCGCATCCGGGTGAGTCGTACGACGTAGCGTTCGCGGAGCCTTTCACGACGGCGTGCCTGACCGTGGTGCTCGACGAGGCGTACACCCACGATGCCCATCCCAACGTCGCGATCGCGGAAGTGGCTGCTTTTAGCGCATTTGACGCACCCGGCGCGAAGCTCGCCGATGTCGCAAAAATTTTGAACGGCGGAGGAGCACGCGCCGAGAGTGCTGCGGCGCTTTTGAAACGCGCAGGCGACGCGGGCCTCGCGGCAACGGCTGCAGCATGGAGCACGCTCGACGTTTCGGGGCGGGCGCTCGCAACCGATGTCGCGGCGAGCGGCCCATGCCCGTCAGCAACTCCGTTGCTCGTGAAGGCGCTCGTCGATCGCGATCGCGAAGTGTCGCGCAAAGGCGAAGAGACGCTCGACCGTTGCGGGCGCGCAGCGTTGCCCGCGCTCGCGGAAACGATCGGTCACGGCGACGAGCGCACGCGTTCGATCGAGCGCGCAGCATTCATGCGCGCGGTGCACATCACGGATGCCCGTATTTTACCGCCGATTTTGAACAAGAAAGATCGAGCGCTGGTGGCGCGCATCGATTTGCTTCGTGCGTCGAGCGCGCGCTTGCCGGAGATTTCTGCCGACGCTGATGCTGCCATCGACGACATCTTGAAGGCCGACACTTCGTTGCGATCACGTTATTTGTTGCTTGGCCCAATCGCGTCGCTCGCGCGCGCAGGCGACACGACCTCGAGCGCGCGTTTCATCTCGCTCCTGGCCCGCGATCCCGACGGTCCGGTACGCGCACATGCGGCGGAGCTCGCGGCTCATATCGCAGCTGCACAAGGAGCCCTGTTTGCATCGCTTTCGGACGCAGACCCACGCGTTCGCGACGCAGCGCTTCGAACGATTGCAGAAGAGCATGCGTCTCCAGCAACCGTCGCCGTCGAGCGGCTGCTCGAGCGTGATCCGTTCTCATTCGTCCGAGCCTCCGCGGCAACGGCGATCGGCGCATTTCCAGCAGCAATCGACGTCGATCGTTCCCTCGCGGCGTCACTCAAAGATCGCGCGCCGGTGGTGCGTGTTGCAGTCATCGATGCGCTCGGTGCACATCGTGCGGCGGCATTCGCGCCCGACTTGCGTGCGCGGCTCGATGACGATGCCGAGCCCATCGACGTACGTGTTGCAGCAACCCGCGGGCTCGGTGCGACGTGCGATGCCGCCTCGCTCGGACGTCTTTCGGATCTGGTGAGCAAGGTCGCGTCGCCCATCGCGAGCGAGGTCGAGGTTGCGCTCGGATTGGCCGCTATCGACGCGATCGGCGTCATGCACCCTGCCGATATCACGCGCCGACTTTCATCGGTGACTGCCCCAGGAGTGAGCGCATCGGTTCGCCGACGCGCGCTCGACGCGATCGCGGAGCCGGGGACCTGTCATCCGTAAAACGCGCGGAGGCCGCCTGGCCTAAAGCTACGCCGCTTGGCCCTTCGCCTTTTTGAACATCGTGTACATCGCAAAAATGCCGATGAGCACGACGAAGGCTGCGAGATATTTTCCGAAGTGCGACGACCCGCTGCTGCTCGAGCTCGGGCCGTCCATCACGGAAGCGACGCCGGTCGCGTCACTGTCCTGGGTCGTGCCGGTGCTGGTGCTGCCGGTGGTTCCGAGGCCGCCGCCGGAGCCCGTGGCGTTGCCGGCTCCGCCTGCGCCATTCGATGCGATCGCAGTCGTTCCAGTTGCAGTCGGTTGGTTGCCCGTGCCGCTTCCGCCGATGACCTGACCGCCGCCATACGCAGGACCGCTTCCGCCACCGCCGCCACCGCCACTTCCGTTGCCGCCGCTTCCATTGCTTCCGTTGCTACCGCCGCTGCCACTCCCGCCGCCACCGCCGCCAGGTCCGTTCGACGCCGAGCCACCGCCGCCGCCAGATCCGCCGGCAGCACCACCGCCAGCACCACCCGAGGATCCGCCGGCGCCGCCGCTTCCACCACCACCGCCGCCGCCAGCGCCCGCACCGCCGCTGCTGTTGGCGCTCAGTTGTGCGGCCGTCTGCTCGCCTCCGCCCGCAATTTTGGGACCGATGATCCGAATCGCAACCGCCGCGCACAAAAGGACGGCGAACAGCATCAGGGCGTACTCGACACTCGAGGCGCCTCTGATGTCTCGAGCAAAATCTCGAGGCATCCGTTTCATGGTTGATAGATCATATAATGAGAGCGGGACGGGTGCTCGCTTTTGATGGAAAACCTCGTGATTTGGACGTTGCGAACCACCCTACCTAGCCATGGATGACACCAGCCGACCCGATTCGCAAGGCAGCCTCGCGCCAACCGACATTTACTTTTTGCTGACACATGCAGGCTACACATACATCGACGTGCGCGATGCGGACGAATTCGAGGAGGGCCGACCCGCGGGCGCGCTCAACT
>JBDTFL010000534.1:0-3031 GCA_039937955.1 Polyangiaceae bacterium
AATCAAAATGCGCGGGCTCGCGATCGCCGTGTTGTTCAGCGTGTACGGATATCCGAGCGATCCGTCGGCTAAGCGCAGACGGATGTTCGATCGACGCGCTTGGAAATCGCCCATGGTCGAGCACGAATGCGTTTCGGAATACGCGGTGCGGCCGGGCATCCACGATTCGACCTCGTGCTTGCGCGTTTGCCCGAGACCGATTTCACCGGTGCACGCGAGCGCGACGCGATACGGAATTTCGAGCGCGGCCAAGATCGCTTCTGCGTTCGCGAGCAATTTGTAGTGCTCTTCTTCCGCGATTTTTTCGTCGGGTTGGCAGAAGACGACTTGCTCGACCTTCGTGAATTGGTGGACGCGATAGAGGCCTTTCGTGTCTTTGCCGTGCGCGCCGGCCTCGCGACGAAAACAATTCGAGATGCCGGCATAACGAATCGGCAGCTCTGCGCCGTCGAGCGTGTCATCACAATGCAGCGACACGAGCGGCACCTCCGAGGTGCCCACCAAAAATAATTCGTCGGCGGAGATCGAGTACGCCTCTTCTTTTCCGAGCGGGAAAAAGCCGGTTCCCGTCATCGCGCGCTCTTTCACCATCACTGGCGGAATCACGATCGTGAGACCGCGCTTCACCAAAATATCCACCGCGAGCCGCGTGCATGCGAGCTCGAGCAACGCGCCGTTTCCGGTGAGTGCATACGAGCGACCGCCCGCGTATTTTCGCGGACCATCCCAGTTCACCATCTTGTGGAGCGTCATCAGCTCCACGTGATCCTTCGGCGTGAAGTCGAACGTGCGAATCGTTCCGACTTTGCGGATCTCGACGTTGTCCTCTTCGCCTTTGCCGATCGGCACCTCGGGACGCGGGATGCTCGGCACGCGGAGCATCAAATCGTCGAACACGAGGTTCGCCGCAGTTAGAACGGGCTCGAGAGTCTCGATTTCGGTTTTGACCGCCTTGCCTTCTTCGATCAGCTTCGGGCGATCGTCTTTCGAGGCCTTCGGAATTTGTGCGGCCACCGCATTTTTGCGCGCGCGCGCTACGTCGAGCTTCGTGATCGCGTCGCGACGCACTTTGTCGGCCTCGAGGAGCGCGTCGAGATCGAGGCTCATTCGTTTGTTCTGAATGGCGGCGCGAACGAGATCGATATTTTGGCGAATGAACGCAATGTCGAGCATGGGAAGGGGGCCAAGCTGCACGACACGCGCGCGCACTTCAAGGGAAATTCAGGGCTATATTGAACGCGTGCTGCGATCCGCTTCGTCTCCGCTTTTGGCCGTGCTCGCATCGATCGCGGCTTTACCGTTCGCGCTCGTTTGCTGCAAAGGCGTGCGCTCCGATGCGCCGACGGTTGCGACAACGCCGAGCGTCGACACCGGAACACGTTTGATTCCGAGCCCCGACCAAAGTCCGAGCCCTCTCGTTTCGGCTTCCGCAATCGCAGACGCCGCGCCGTCCAATGCGACAGCGACCGCAAGCGTCATTGTTCCGCTCGGCCCGAAAGCGAAATGCGAAGAAGCGCGTCGCAGCTTCGGCGCCGTCGTCGCGCGATCACGCGGATGCAAAGAAGATGCAGATTGCACGCAAATGTTCACGGCCTGCGGCCTAAGCGGCGTTTGCGGAATGTCAGTCGCCAAAAACGCAGAATCAAAAATCAAAGCGGCTGAAAAATCATTCGACGACGCGAAGTGTATGGTCGTGCTCGCGGCGCCGTGCCCAACCTGCGCGATGCCTCCGCCTCCGAAGTGCGTGGCGGGGAAATGCAGCTGATCCGAAATTCGCTTCGAATTACGGCATTTCAGCGTTCACGCGAGCTCGCAAGCTGACGGGCGCGCTCTCGTGTAACGCCAAGTAATTCGCCTGCGTCGCGCAGACTCAATCCGACATCCCGGGTCAACACCGCCGCCGCTTGATGTTGGGCAACGCGGACGCGCTCTTGGAGCGCATCGGACGATGCCTTCGTTTTTGCGAGCTGAACGAGCGCAAGGCGCGCTTTCTTGGGCAGCTTCACGTCGTCGATGAGCGTGGCGTTCGCAGCGTTTTTATCGAACAACGAGAGCGCCTCGCGAATCCGCTCGCGCGCCCGTTCGATCGTGCGGCCTTGCGTGAAGCAACCCGCAATCGCCGGGATCGAAGCGAACCAGTAACCGGCCTCATCGAGCTCGTATCGAACGTCATAGGTCTTGTTCCGCTTCATTCTCGTTCTTCCTTGGTTCATTTTCGAAGCCAACCTTTGCCGAGACACGGTTCGAGCTGACGTTCGATGGCCCGCAACAAGCCCGGACCAAGATCTTAACCCGCGTGAACGGGAACGACCGTCGAGCACGTTCCGCATCGAACGACGAGATGAGATCCCTTCTGGCGAACATCCACGCAACCCAGCGCGTGCAGCTTTCGGAGGAGCTCGCGTGCGGTCACCACAACAATTGTTATCGTAACTCAGAAAGTGTCACGTCGCATTTGACACTTACGCCTTGGTCTCGAGCTTCACGCTCGTCCCCCGTTGTCACAAGCTTCACGCGATCACGAAGTTACCTTTTCGAGTCAGCGCACACAAACGCATGAACTACCTATATTCAAGGCGTTTCAGCGTTCACGATCGAAATCGCGTCGAGGTCGAAACCGTTCTTGTTGTTCGAGCCGCCGGGGTTCGCGCACGCCTCGCCCGATTTGTCGACGATGCGAACGTACTTCGCGTGCGTGACGCCGATGTCTTTCAGATCGAATGCGTCGCCACCCGCCGCTGTGGGATCGGCAGGCGAAATTCCATTTTCGGGCGAGGACAAAACCGGATGCCAGCCCGCGCATGCTCCATAGGGATACGCAGTTGCGGTGCACGGGAATGTTGTCCATGTGGTGCCGTCGTCACTCACGCTGACCTCGCCGGGCTCGGCGAACACGGTGCTCGGATCGGTCGGGTTCGTCAAAAATGCGTTCTCGAACACGATGAAATCTGCGCCGGTACCATCGACGATCGCGTTCGGTGCGAACGACAAAGTGATTGAACCGCCGGTACCGAGTGAAACCACGTCAGTG
>JBDTFL010000535.1:0-3071 GCA_039937955.1 Polyangiaceae bacterium
GAGCGACGACCTCCGCGAGATCGTGGCCAACGTGAAGGCCGGTCGCGGCACGCTCGGCGCGCTGCTCGTCGATCCCAGCGTCTACGAGGACATCAAATCGGTGGTAGGAAATGTCGATCGCAACGAAGTGCTTCGCGCGCTCGTTCGCTATTCGATCAAAGCCGACGAGAGTCATCCAAAAGCACGCGTCGCGCCGTAGCTTGGACGCCTGCGCGTAGCTCGGCTTTGGCGAACGGTCTGCGTCTTGCTAAAGCAGCGCTCATGAAATTGAGCTTCGAGGGAAAGCGCGAGTGGCTGACGCGTGCGCCGGTTTTGGCGATCGCAGGTTTTTCGATCTTCGTTCTCGTTCAAAACGGATGCGCCAACGAGTTCACCAGCACCGCGCCAGACGGCGGTGGCGCCGGTGATGACGCAGCGATCAGCGGCTGTTTTGCCGGTGAAACGCCTACGAAAGTGGGCTCGCAAACCTTGTGCTGCTCGGGCACGCCGCCCACGCTCGTGTGTCATGGTTTGGGCAGTCGTCTCGGTGATCCGTGCACGCCCTCGAGCTATCCCGCATCACAACAGACCGTCGACGTCACGCTCGATGTTTGCGTAACGGACAGTTGCGATGGCGACCACACCCCCACGACATTCGATGCCAAGGTGATTGCCACCACGACATCGCTGACATGCACCAACGGTGCATTGGTCGCGAATGGCGCGGACGCCGTACACGAGGTCGATCGCGCGTGTCTCGACGTCGCGCCGCTCTCGTGCCCGAACACGACGTATTCGTATGCCTACGGCGGTTACGTCTCGGGTTACGGCGTCAGCTACTACGGCGGACAAGAGCTCAGAAGGCGCGACGTCGGCGTGATTTCGTCGACGTGCTCCAGCGCAACCAGCGGCGCGCAGCCTTGCGATGCCGCCGGCTACTGATTTGGAAGATCGCGAAGAGGCCTATTTTTCTCGCGTAATTTTTATTTGCGCAGTCGTGACTGCGCTGCCGATTTTCTCGACGAAGTATTTGCCGATCACGGATTTGCCGGAGCACGCGGCTGCGATTTCGTCGCTGCGTCACTGGTTCGATCCGGCGTGGCACGTACAGAGCACGTACACGCTGGCGCTCGGTAAGACCGAGTACATTCTCTATCACCTGGCCGGCGCGCTCCTCGCGGTGCCGTTCGGTGATGCAGCGCTCGCGAATCGCGTTCTCATCGCGCTCGTTGCATTTGCGTTTCCGTATTCCGCGCGCGCGCTCCTCCGTGCGCGTGGCGGTGACGAGCGTCTAGCGATTTTGGCGTGCGTTGCATTTTGGTCGCGTCCGCTCCGCATTGGTTTTCTTCCGTACGTGGCGTCGGTTCCGTGCGTGCTCTTCGCGCTCGCGCTGTTGTCACGCAACTTGGACACGCCAACTCGGCGTCGCACGATCACCCTTATTTTGTCGTCGATTGCGATTTTCTATATTCATGTGAGCGGTTTCGTTTTGTTCGCGGCGATCGCGCTGGTGTGGATCGCGTTGCACGGAGAAGCGCCGCTCTCCTGGCGCAGTGTGCTCGTCGAAATGCCGGAGCGTGCGTTGTGGCTCTTGCCCGCAACTCTGATTGCAGCGGTTTGGGCGTTTCATGGCGACGGTCCGACATCCGCCGCCGTTTCACAAATTTGGTACATGCCCGCGCGCGATCGTCTGCACGAGCTGCCGCTGTGGTCGTCGGACATTTGGACGACGCACGCCGACGAAGCCTGTGCGGTTGCAACTTGGGTGGCCATCGGTTGGCTCGCGGCTCTGTCTACGTCCGCCGAAAAACGAACGACGCGTCAGCAGCTGACGACGTGGGCGCCGTTTTTGGTCACGACGGTTTTGTATTTCGCGCTGCCGACGCAAGTGGGAGCGGCCGCGTCGGTGAACGAGCGGATGGCCTTGTTTTTCCCTATATTTCTGATCCTCGTGCTTCATCCGCGCAAAGGATCGGCAGCGCGATGGCCACTCGCGCTCGCAGCGATTTCGGTTTTCGCAACCGCAGCCGTTGCCACACGTGAAGCGCGCGCGGCGTCCCGCGACGAGCTAGGTGATTTCGATTCACTGCTCGCGCATACGAAGCCCGGCAAGAAGCTCGTAAGTCTTTTGTTTCACGCGTCGTCGGATTACGCGAGCATCGGACCTTGGTATCAAATGGGCTCGTACCATCGCGCGCAGAAAGGCGGGGTGTCGTCGTTCTCGTTCAGCGAGATCGCGCATTGGCCCATTCACTATTTGCCCGAGGCCGCGCCGCCAGCGCATCGTCCATTTTGGGAGTTCGATCCGTGCGCGTATCGCAACGCGGTGGATGGCCCGTATTTCGATTACGTGCTCACGCGCGGCGCGCTCGATCCGTTTCGCGACGCGCCGCCGGGTCCGAAATGGCGCGCCTTAGCCCACGAAAAAGATTGGACGCTCTACGAAAAAATTCCCGGTGAAACGAATCCGGCGTGGTTGGTCGAGGATCGCGGGCCGTGTGAATCGCGGCATTCGCTGGAAGCGGCTGCTCCCGAGAGTCAGCGCGCCGGCTCGTCGAGGTGACCGCCGACCGGCGATGCGTTCCACCACGTCAGATCGGTTTTGCCTTGGCGCATGACGGTGAGCCGCAGGATGTCGATCTCGAGAACGGCGAAACCGCCGAACGTTTGTTTCTCACCGTCTACGCTGAACGCTTGCACGCCGAGCCCAAGCTGAAATCCCCAAGGTGCGCCGAGCGTGAAAACACCTTGCAGCGGATAGCGTCCGTAATTTCCGTCGCGCCACGTTCGAGCCAAAATTCCGAGGTCGAATGCGCCACCCCATTGTCCGCGTGCAAATCCGCCGCTCGCGAATCGTGGTCCGATGCCGATGTCGGTTCCGAGCCCGACGTACGTTGTGCTTCGAAAAAGTCCGCCGACCACGAAGCTTTTGCGCGGTGACGTGCCGACGCCGATCGCTGCGCTGAAAACTCCGGCGCCGTCGGTGCTCGGGGCTGCGGCGTTTCGTTCGAATCCGCCGCCGCCGCCGAACGAAAGCCACGATGAGAGATCGGCGCGCGCAGGCGTGCTCGCAAAGAGCGTAGCGGAAGCGA
>JBDTFL010000536.1:0-5019 GCA_039937955.1 Polyangiaceae bacterium
GTTGCTTGCTCCGCCAAAACCGACGCTCGCGACGACGTGGCGCGTGAAACGAAATTACGGAATGACGGGTCGTGGTCAACGCGTGATCGATCCGTCGAACGTGACCGACGACGATTCGAAATTCCTACGCGCGGCGTTGGGCGAAGGCGGCCTGCAGATCGAGCCGAACGTGAGCCTCGTCGCGGAATTCGCGATCCACGGATTTTTGCGGCAGTCCGGCGCGCTGGTGCTCGGTCCCGTCGTGAAGCAACACTGCGATGCGCGCGGCGCTTGGCTCTCCAGCGAAAAAATCGCGACCGGCGAAATTCCGAATCTCGTACCTGATCTCCTCCCGGAGGCCGAGCGCGTGGCAGCCGCATTGAACGTCGCGGGCTACTTCGGACCGTTCGGTGTCGACGCGTACACGTATCGGCGCGGTGCCGACATCGCGTTCCAACCACGCAGCGAGATCAACGCACGCTACACGATGGGCTTTGCCGCCATGATCGAGCGCGACTAGCGGGCACTTCACACGACACACGCGAGGCGCCCGAGCAGCGTAAGCTTCGACGATGCTCGCGCGATTTTTTGGTGCGACCGCGTTCGCGGCGATCGTCGGATGCAGAGCGCCTTCGAGCGCATCGCCGCCCAGCACACCGCCGCCCAGCGCGCCGTGCTCGAGCACGCCGCACGCCGACGCGCTGCATTTTCCGGCGCTTCGTATCGATTCGAATCAACGTCCGTTTGCTCGCGACATTTTCTTCGCGCCGGGGTCATCCGAGCCTCTTGCACCTTCGCTCGCCGCGCTCGATCAAATTGCCGAGACGATGAAGGCGATACCGAGCGTGTCTCTTCTTGCGGTGATGGGTCACACCGGAACAGCCGAAAGCGCGGAAATTGCCGATCAGCGAGCCGCGCGCGTCATCGATCTTTTGATCGCTCGCGGCGTTGAGCGAACGCGACTCGAGGTCCGACCGTTCACACCACCACCTGCTGTCGAAGTAGGACGGTGCGGAATGACGACGCCGGACGAGCGAGAAATCGAGCGGAAACGTGCGCTGGCCGCAGAACGTGCGGTGCACTTCGCGATCGTGCGCGTCGACGAAAATTAACTGCGTCGCTTGAGCGCCGTGTCGAGCAGCGGCTCGAGATATTCCGGCTCGATGTCGTCGCTCCAGATCACCAGCAGCGCATTCACTTCTACCGAGAGCTTCGTCATACCCAGACGATCGAACGCGTAAATATCTTCGGGCACGACGATCGCGATGGGCAAAAGCTCACGTGACCGCGCGGCCGCACCGGCAAGATCGCTTCGCTCCACATCGGCTTTGATGGCCTCTGCGGCTTGACGACATTTGCGCGCGAAGGCGCCGCGACCGCCAACCACGAGCACCACCGGCCGCGTGTGCTTTCCGGGCGGCGTCGAAATGTGCGGAACGACGTCGTCGTCGTCGAGCTCCAGCTCTTCGATCTTCGGAACACGCGACGCTGGGATGGCTGCTGGTTTTACGATCGGCGATTTGCGATCGAGCGGCGCCGGCGCGACCGATGCTGCGACGAGCATCGCGCCCGCAGGTGCTGGTTTGCTCGGCGGTGTCGATTGCGCGTGGCCTTCGCCGTACCACGCATCGATCGCATTGCGAATGTCGTGCGATGCCGCAACCATCGCGCGCACCTCCATTTTTGCGGCATTCGCGCATTCGCGGAGCGCGACGTCGTTCGTCGGATCGTCCGTAGCGACATACAAAGTGGACTGCGTTTTCGAGCGACGCAGGTACACGGGCACGATGTGATGTTGCTCGGCGAGTGCTTTCGAAACGAGCGCGAGCAGCGTCGGGTCCGGTGTGATCTTCGCGAGCGACACCCACGGCAGCGCGAGCTGGTGCGAGAGGATTTGCGTGACCTGCGTGTCGGTGACCAGCTTGCGCGCGACGAGAATCTCGCCGAGGCGTCGGCCGTCAGCCGCTTGATCACGGAGCGCCGCATCGAGAACGTCTTGCGTGATGAGACCCGCAGCGACGAGAAGCTCGCCGAGCGGCAATCGAGCGGAAGTCACGAGGAGAGAACTTTACCGCATCGCCGCGCAAACCTCGAGATCAAGCGTCAGGGCTCAGCGGACACGCACTCGCCGCCCATGTCGACGTTGGGAGCGTTGAACATTGCGTTCCACGTTTGCCCGTCGTCGGTGGACTTGAGGTAGCTGAATGACCTTCGATCCGGGCAGTAAAGCACAGTCATGATGTTAAGGGTTTCGTATCACGGCGAATATCAATGCACCCTCAATGCGCTTAGTGCACGAGCGTCGCGCGGGTGATCGCGACATCGAGCGTCTCTCCGCCGCGCTCGACCGTGATGCCTACGACGGTCCCCGGCTCCCCACGTAGTCGCTGAATGGCGTCTTCGACCGAGAGCCCCGCGATCTCTTCGCCGTCGATCCGCAGGATGCGATCTCCTGGGTGAAGACCAACGCCATCTGCAGGATCGCCCGGTAAAACACCTGCGAAACCGATCCCATTTCCAACCTGCGAGAGGTTTGCACCGATCCCACTGAGCTCGAAACCGCTCCCCTTCGCGAGCGTGAGGTCCTTCGTGATCGTTTGACCCGCGCTCACGGTCATGCCCGACACGAGCTTCACACGATAGCCTTCTTTGCGAGCGCTAACCGTGAAGAGGCCCGCCGGCGCCGCTTCGAGACGATAGTATCCAGACGCATTTGTCGTCGCGATCGCATCGCTGCCGATGACCGAGCTCACGAGATCGAAGTGGAGCTCCGCATCGGCGATCGGCGCATGATGATCGTCGAACACGTGCCCCTCGACGGCCCCGCCCTGCGCGATCACGATCTTCACGTTGTCGGTGACGGCGCCGCTGCGAACGACAATCGAGCTCGATCGCGCGGGCGGTCGTCCTGACGTTGCTGCAGTGAGAACGTACGTTCCGGGAACGAGTCGCTCGAGCCGAAACGATCCATCCTTGAAGTCGCTTGCTCCGCCGCGTGGAGGCGTGAGCCCGCGCGCAGGGACGAACGACTCGATACCTACCGAAAATGAATCGATCGATCGGCCACGCTCGTCGATCGCGAAACCTGCGATCGAACCGGCCGCACCAAGCCGCAACGTCGTGTGTCGACCTTCCACGATTTGCGCGGCGTCGCTCGGCGCCATGTCGGCGTGCGTCGCAAATGCGTCGCAGCCCACGGCCGACGGCGGCAATTGAAACGCGCCGTCATCGCTGCTCTCGACATGCACTTCGAAGGGCTGACCCTCGCACGCTACGATTTGTGCGTGCAGCGGCTTGCCATCTTGATCGACGACGTCACCGTCGATGGGCGGCGCAGCTCGAAGCACGATTCGAAGCGCGGGCTCCGATAGATTTTCACGCGGCGCGAGCGGGACGCGAGCTGTTCGATATCCACTCGCGACGCCGACGATCGCAGTGGCTTCGAAAGGCACCACCGCAAATCGAAATTCACCCGACGCATCACTGGTCGTACCCGGTGCGAGGAACGGGACGCCATCCATCGAAAGGCTTGCGCCCGCGATCGGATGGCCGCTTTCTCCATCGACCACGACTCCATGCACGCTCGCCGGCACGAGCACGAGCACGAGATCCGTCGCCACGTTCGATATTGAGATTTCTGCGCTGCGGACCGCGCCTTCGGGATCGTGGTCGGCTTCTACACGAACCGATCCGTTCGCGAGCCGATCGAACGAGAATTGCCCCGCAGCGTCAGTCGCGACTTCGGCGACGACGTGCTCGGCTGACGTTACGCGAACGTGCGCGCCATTTATCGCGTCGCCATTCGCGTTCAAGATGTGTCCGCGAAGTTGCACGACGCGTTCGACCGAAGGCGCCGGCGCGACAACCATTGCGGAAGGTGCGACGAAGGTTTGCTGGGTCGTCAGCTTGCGTGCGCGATCGAAATGAATCGCAACGAGAACGCCGACCGCGCTCGCGACGAGCAACGCCGCGAAGAGGAGACGACGGATCCGCGATGCCACCGCGATGATCTACGACGTTTTCGTCTCCCGCGCAGCAGCGAGCTCAGCGCGGGCCGAGTGCCGCGCTCACGTTGTTGACACACGATACGGCGCTCGAGTTGCAACATTCACCGCTCGTCGTGCATGACCCGCCCCCGCCCGCGCATGCGACTTTGGTGACGTCGACACATGCATTGTCCACGCAAAATCCGGAGCAGCACTCGTAACCAGCACCACACGCGTTCGGTGGATTGCCTGCGGTGGCGGTCGGCGTGCACGCAGCGTTCGCCCAAAATCGACGCTTGCCATTGACGTTGCCTGCGCTGCTGTCGGACGTGTCAGCTGAAGAGTTGGCCGATCCCGCTGAAATCAGCGCGAAAATGAGATCGTTATCGCAATGAGACGGGCTTCAAGAAGCGTAAGTCAGCAAGCAACGAGACGCGACGTTGCGATCGCGTCTACATTCTTAAGCGCAATTGCCTCCAAGGCCCGAACGGGGTGGACCTAAACGCATGTCGCAAAGCCCAGCGCTTCGAATTTTGATCGTAGACGACAACGACTCGCTCCTTCGTGCTTCGCAAAGGCTGTGCGAGCGCGAGGGCTGGATCGTCACGACGGCGAAGGACGGCCTCGAAGCAAAAGAGAAGGTCCGCGCCGCTCCGTTCGACGTGATCGTCAGCGACATCAACATGCCGGGATACGGCGGCCTCGAGTTTCTTCGCAGCGTTCGCGAACAAGATCTCGACGTGCCCGTGATCCTCGTGACCGGAAAACCATCGGTCGAATCGTCCATGCGCGCGCTCGAGTACGGAGCGTTCCGTTATTTGGTCAAGCCCGTACCGCACGACAAGCTGAGAGATGTCGTGCAGCAAGCGACTCGACTCCATGAGCTCGCGCGACTCAAACGACAAGCGATGCAGCTTCCGGGGAGCGACGAGCATCGATTGCGCGAAGGTGCGGCGCTCGAGATTCGATTCGCTCGGTGTTTGGAGCTGATGTGGATGGCCTTCCAACCCATCGTGAGCTGGAAGGGTCGAACGATCTTCGGCAACGAGGCACT
>JBDTFL010000537.1:0-5924 GCA_039937955.1 Polyangiaceae bacterium
GTTCGTCAAACCGAGCTCACGCGCGATCTGGTCGTCGTTGACGTACGTGCCGTTCGTCGAGCCGTCGTCGACCGCGAACCATGTAGCGCTGCGCTGCTCGAAATGCGCGTGGCGACGCGACACCGAATCGCCCTCGAGTACGATGTGATTCTCCGCTCCGCGACCAACGCGCAACGGGCTCGTGTCGAGCATGAAACGCTTACCGAGGAGTGAGGCCTCCTTCGTGTAAATCACAACCAAGCAGTCATTGCCCTTCGGCCCGACTTCGTCGGTGAGTGGCTTTTGAACGATGGTTGTTACGCGTGTTTTTTCTTCCGAATCGGCCACGCGATTTACTCGAAGCGACGTGAAGTGAAACGGGTCATCAGAACGGGTCCCGAGGTCGGGATTCCCGTTGGTCGGAACCCCTACAAAAATAAGTGTATTCGTCGTTCCGGTGGTGGGTCAAGGCACACTGCCGTGCAACTCCAACTCGAGCTTTAACTCGTGGGCAACAACGTAAATCGGAACCGTGTCGTGTGATGTCGGTACGACGAAAGAGGCGCATTTCTCGCTGATGAGCCATGCGTCAAGGGAACGGTCTCTTCGTGAGATCCGTTCCATGCCACCACGAATTTCCGATCCCGCATGATCACCGACATAGACGCAAGCGACCGGAACGACGCCGCGCCGTTCGAGCATGCGGAGCACGCGCTCGGGATGCGCGATCGAAAGACCGAGGCCGACGCGCATGTTGGAGAGAGCGTCATACGTGATGACGTCGCCGTTCGCTGCACGCGCGCCATTGGAAGTCACGCGCATGCCGATTTCGTTTTCACCCAGATCGAGGTGCTCGTCTGAAATTCGAACAACGAAGTTCGCGAGCGCCTCGAGCGCAGGGAATGGTGAACGAAGATCGCCAGCGGGCGGACACGCGTTCGCGTGCTCGGAGCTGGTAACGAGCAACGCGACATCGGCGCGACGCGGTGAAATCTGAGCGACGCCATCGAGCACGAGAACCGCGGCACCACGGGCGACCGCGAAATCGACAGCCAATTGTCGCGTCGGCGCAACGATGACCTCGGCGACGCCTCCGAGCGCACGTGCGCAAAGAAGCGCTTCGTCGCCCACCGCATGAACGTCGTCGTGCAGCGAAACCACGCGCGCGACTTTCGGCCGCGCCCGATACGCATGACCGATCAACGCCACACGTCCTCCGTTTTTTGCTTCTTCGCGCGCCCAGGCAATGGCCACCGGCGTTTTTCCCGAGCCACCCAACGTCGACCCGCCCACCGCGATCACGCGCAGGTGATGCGGCACCTCGATTTTTCGTACGAGATATTGCGTAGCGATGCCGCCATACGCACGCGAGACGAGACGCGACAGCGGACCGTCGAAACGGCCCGATTCGAGCTTGTCCTGAAGCGCGCGCGTTGCAGAAGCGACGATCACGCGAGCATGCTACACGCCAAGCAGTGACGACTCATCTCGATCCGATTCAGTTGGCGCACGCGCAGCTCGAAGCCGACATTCGAGCGACCGCGCGCTTCCCGGATTTGCTGCAACGAAAAATTGCGCGCATGACGATTTCATCGATCGCATTCTTGCGCGGGTCAGCGGAGCTTTTTTATCACGTGCTCACGGTGCGCCCCGATCTCGCGCGTGGGCCGAAAGGCAAAGGATGGATTGCTGGCGATCTCCATCTCGAAAATTTCGGCGCCTACCGCACGGATGGGCATTCGCCGAAGAGCCGCGTGGTATTCGGCATGAACGATTTCGACGAAGCGATCATCGCGCCGTGGCGCATCGACGTGCTTCGGTTGACGACGAGCCTTTTGTTGGCGGCGCGCGGTTTCGGTTTGAGCGGCAAGGATTCGACCGAGCTCGGGTTCATGTTGCTGCGCGGATATGCGCGCGCGTCGTTTCGAAAAAAAGCCAACACGAAGACACCGATCCGAACGCCGCGAGTGGTGCAAATGTTGGTGGATCAAGTTCGTGTGCGCACGCGACTCGAGCTCTTGAATGCGCGCACCGAAATTCGTCACGGCAAGCGCACGTTCATTCGCGGGCTTCGCTATCGATCCATTTCGTCGGAGCTGGCGCGCAAAGCGCAGAAAGCGTTTGCCCAATATCTCGCAACGCACGAGATGGCGAATCCCGCAGAAAAGAAGCACTTTGAGGTGATCGACGCCGCGCAACGAATCGCCGGCACTGGCAGTCTCGGCTGTCTTCGGATCGCGCTTTTGACGAAAGGCAAAGGCGGTCGCGACGACGCCTTCGTGTTCGACATGAAAGAGGAGAAGCGCTCGGCGGCATCACGCTTCGGAAAAGCGCCGCGCGGCGAGTCGGCGGCGCGCGTGATCGAGGCAATGCGATCGAGCCTCCCGCATCCGCCGCGCATGCTCGGCTCGACGCGCATCGGCACCACGTCGATGCTCGTGCGTCGGCTGGCTCCTCAAGAAGACAAATTGGATTTGTCGAAAGCGAGCATTGCGGATTTGGGTGCCGTCGCCGCCTTCGTCGGAGCTTGTGCTGGCGATAGTCATGCGCGCGGAGCCACTCGACCACCCAAGAAGCAGTGGACCGACACGGAATGCGAAGAGCTGCTCGATCACGCGATCGACCTCGCCGGCATTCACGAAGCTGTGTACCTCGCGTACTCACGAATCACCGCAAAAATGGCTGTAAAGCGATGAGCCGCATCGTTCAAGCTCGCGAATTTTTCGGAAAAATCGCGCGCAAATACGACCGCAGCTACGCGCTCGAGCGCGACGAATCGCGCGCGCGCATGAGACGCATCACCGATTTGTTGCCTGCGAAAGCTCGCGTGCTCGATCTGGGAGTCGGCACCGGACGCGAGCTTCCCGCGTTACTCGATGTCGGACACGAGGTCATCGGAGTGGACGTTGCGCCGGAGATGATCGAGATCTGCAGCAAGCGATCGCGGCCCATCGAAATTCATCTCGCAGATTTTTGGTCGACAGCGCTCCCCTTCCCAGAGCATTCGTTCGATGCGGTGATTGCGCTTCACGGAACGCTCGCGCATCCGCCGGAAGACGCCGACAAATCTTTGTGCGCACTGTCGGGCGAGCTCGCACGCTTGCTCAAGTCGCGCGGCGTGATCCTCTTCGAGGTGCCGTCGCCCGCATTTCTCGACGCGATCGATCGCGGTCCCGACAAGGTGGCGCGATCGACTGGGACGGATCGTTCGCTCCACGAGGATGCCGCGCTCGAGGTGACGATCGAAGCGCGTGCATTTTCAGCGGATCGCTGGATGCACTCATTTTCAAGGCAGTTTGACGTTCGCGTCGAGCCCATCTCCTCCGTGGAGCAGCTCGTCGTCGGCGTGCGCTTAGGCTAGGGTTTCGTCGTGCGGTTCGCTCGTTTCACATTGTCTTCTCGACGGCTGCGCGTCGCTCGCCGCATAGCGGCATTCGCTCTTGTGCTCGGCTCCGCGAAAACCGCAAACGCCAACGGACGCTTCCCTTCCGCCGGCCAGCTCGTCGTGTCACCGAGCAGTCCGAGTCATCTGGTTTTACGAACCACGTTCGGAATTTTGATTTCGAACGACACCGGACAAAATTGGGATTGGCTCTGCGAGAAAGCAGTCGGCTACGGCGCTGCGGTAGAAGATCCGTCGATCGCCGTTACGGGGAACGACGGCTTGCTCGTCGCCACGTTCGAGGGCCTCGGCGTTTCACCCGATCACGGTTGCTCGTGGAGCTTCGCGGGGGGCGGTCTCGACAAAGCGCTGCTCACCGACGTTGCGATTCATCCCGATTCGCCGGGCAATGCGATCTCGCTCGTTTCGAGCTTCGCGTCGACATTGGGCGACGGCGGCTTCACGTATAAAAACCAGATTTTCGGAAGCAACGACAACGGCACAACGTGGAATCAGCTCGGGCAAAATCTCGACGACTCGTTCGTCGCCGAAACATTGGACGCCGCGAAGAGTGATCCTCAGCGCATTTATATCTCGGGAATTCGCGGACAAGGAACCTCCGCATCCGGCGTTTTTCTCGCATCAACCGACGCTGGCAAGACCTTCACTGCATCGACGATCGCGCTGCTTTCGAGCGACGAGCACGCGCCGTACATCGGCGCGGTCGACCCCGTGAATGCAAATCGCGTTTACGTACGAACGAGCGGTGCAACCTCCGGACGCCTGCTCGTCACCGACGACGGCGGCACCAGTTTTCGCACGGTGTTCAGCGGCACGCCGCTCATGGGCTTCGCAGTTTCACCCGACGGCTCGAAGGTTTTCGTCGGCGACTCGAATGGACTTTACGAAGCGTCGTCGACAGATCTCACGTTCGCTCAGAAATCCAACATTCAAGTGCAGTGCCTCGCGACCACCGGCACGCGCGTGTATGCGTGCTCGGTCGAGTCGAGCGGATTCATCGTCGGTGCATCGGACGACGACGGCAAAACGTTCGCGCCGCTGCTTCACTTGTCCAGCGTGCGTGGCCCGCTCGCGTGTGCAGCTTCTACGACTGCATCGCTATGCGTTCCGGATTGGCCTGGTGTTGCTGCAACGCTCGGTGCCGACGCCGGATCGATCGCGACCGACGCCGGAAATATTTCACCGCCCAACACGTCGACCAAATCGTCGAGCGGCTGCGGATGCGATTTGGCGTCGAAAAAATCGCAGAACGTCGGCCTGGCAGCGTTGCTGACGGCACTAGGACTACTACTATTCCGGCGGAAAACAGCTAAAAATTAGCTGCGAAATACATCAGACTTCGTATTCGGCCTTTTCGATGATCTCGGTGACGCGCCACAAGAAGGCGTTCGCCGCGACGCCGTCGACGATGCGATGATCGTACGAGAGCGCCATGAACATCACCGGATGGATGGCCATCAAGTCCTCTTTGTCCGGCCCCTCGATCACGACGACGCGTTTTTGAATTTCTCCCATGCGGAGAATGCCGACGTTGGGTTGATTGATGATGGCGCCGCCGTACAAATTTCCTTTGATGCCAGGATTGGAGACGCTGAACGTCGCGCCGCTCAAATCATCGATGGTGATTTTTCCGCTCTTCGCGCGACGCGCGACTTCGTCGATCGCGCGAACGATACCGCGCACGCCGAGCTCGTCTGCGCGACGAACGACCGGCACGACGAGACCGTCGGGTGAGTCGACCGCGACGCCGATGTTCACGTCTTTGAACATGACGAATGCGTCGTCCAAAACGCGTGCGTTCAGCGTGGGCGTTTCGCGGATGGCGCGTGCTGCCGCAACGACGACGAACGCGAGCATCGTGAGGGAAAGTCCCTCTTTTTTGTAGCGATCCTTGTTCTGCTCACGGAGCTTCGCGGCCTTGAACAGATCGACCTCCGCCACCGTGACGACGTGCGGCGAAGCGAATTTCGAATACACCATGTGATCGGCGGTGAGCCGACGACGACGCGTGAACGGAACGACTTTGTCACCCTCGGTCGGGCGATACGCCGGAACTTTGAACGCGCCGTACCCCTTCCCCGGAATGGGCGGAACGAAATTTCCGGCAGACTGATTCACCAAATTCGCGACCTGCTGCGCGGCGGGCGTTGCGCGATTTTGTGGAGGCGCTGCAGCAGAAGGCATTTCTTGCGTGCGCGACAGAAGACTCGGCGGCTCGGTGTGCGGCGGCGCATCCAAGTCGACGGCCGGATTTCCTCCGCGCGCGCGCAAAACGTCGTCGCGTGAGATGCGACCGTAATCACCGGTGCCGCGTACGTCGTTCACGTTCACTTCGTTTTCGAGCGCAGTTTTACGGGCGATCGGCGTTGCGAGCGCGCTTCCGGTTGCGCTTTTTTGGATGGGTCCGTTGGCGCCCGGCGATGCGGCGTCGACTTGAGGACCCGAGCGTTGCGGCGGGCTCGAGACAGCCGAAGGCATTGCGGGTGAAGGCGTGGTGTTGGTGTTCAGACCGGTGGCGTTCTCGTCGATCTTGCAGAGGACC
>JBDTFL010000538.1:0-9116 GCA_039937955.1 Polyangiaceae bacterium
GCCCTCTTCGAAAAATTGGAGGCGACCGCCGACGCCGCATACTCCGGCAGCGCTCAGATGCTTGCAGAATACATACGGCGTGCGATCGAGCTGAAATCAGCGGTCGTTCGCGACGACGAACGTGAGCTCGGAGACCGCGCCATCCTCAACTTCGGCCACACCGTCGGGCACGCACTCGAGGCCCGCGGAAATTTCACGCGCTACAGGCACGGCGAAGCGGTCGCTCTCGGCATGTTGGCGGAGCTCGTGATCGGCGCTGAGCTCGGCGTCACGCGGCCCGAGCTCTTCACGCGCACACGCGACTTGCTCGGACGCCTTGGTTTGCCGACGTCTGTCACGACGAGCGAGCTCGATGCCGCGTGGGGCTTCATCGCGTCGGACAAGAAACGGAGTCACGGCACGATTCGCCTTCCGTTGCCCACCACGCTGGGCAGCGCCATGGTCCACAAGATCCCCATTTCGTCGCTCAAGGCGCCGCGCCTGCCTTCTTAGCGCCGACAAAAGCTCCACATTTTTGGCAGGCGATGCGCCTGGGAGCTACGCTTCTTTTTGTGGCAAATCATGGCAGCGATGCACGGCAGAGGACTCAGTCGATGACGCGTACTCGAGGACGACTCGCAGCGCTGGCCGCATTCGGAGCGGCTTTCGCGGCGCTCGTTTCGGCGTGCGCACACAACGACGCTTCGCTGGAGGTCAACGGTGTGCTCGCTCCGCCGGTCCCGCAAAACGGCATATGCGCGTACACGGCCGACCCGACGCAAGCGAAGGTTTCTTCGGGCACGCTCGACGTGGGCCTCCTGAGCTCGTACACGCCGGAGCTCCTGATCGGAAATCAGCTAATTTCCCGCGAAAACAACACGAATTTGCAGGCGGAAACGGCGCGCATCGTGCTTCAGGGCGCAGTCGTCCACGTCGACGACACCAACAACAACGAGATCAACAGCTTCACGTCGCTGTCGAGCGGCTTCATCGATCCCGGCACCGGCGGCGCGCCTGGCTACGGCCCGATGTCGGTCACCATCATCGACCCGAAGACCGCTCAAGCGCTTCAAGCGTCGCTGCCGGCCCTCGGAACCAAACGCGTGATCGCCCGCGTCACCGTTTTCGGGCAGACGTCCGGCGGCGCCAACATCGAGTCCAACGAATTTCAATTCCCAGTCGACGTCTGCAACGGCTGCCTCGTCACGTTTCCCGCCGATTCGAACGACCCGGTAAAACAAGCTGCAAACGGCGGCGCGCCGAATTGTTCGGCAACGTCAACGTCGAGCTCGACGAGCACGGTCGTCCCGTGCGTGGTCGGCCAAGATCAGGTCGTGGACTGTCGGCTTTGCCAGGGCAAGACGGTTTGCGATCCGTCCAAGGTCCCCTGACGAGTAAGCTGGCGGCGTGCGCGCTGCCATTCGAGCCACGCTCGCGTCATCGGTCGTCGCGCTCTTTTTTTTCTCGCACGACGTGGTGGCCGCGCCGCAAGTCAGCGTCGGTGCGACCGGCGGCTTTGCACTCACGAATTTGCGCGACGGCTCGGGCCCGCGACCCGCATTTCATCTCGGCGTGCGCGGCGATCTTTTGTTTCTGCGATCGCGCGAAAAAGACATGGCGGTTGGTCCGTACGTCGAAGCGCTGACCGAGCGATTCAACTCCACGGATTTCGGCGCGGGCCTCGAGTGGCTGCTGCCGGCTATCCCCGCATTTCCTTTCGTCGTGTCGGCTGGAGGCTTCGTGCACGATGCTCCGGGATTTGGCGGCTACCAGCCCGGCGTCGCGGCGACCCTATTTTTCGGCCCTCGCAGCTATAATTTTTTTTCGACGTATGGGCTCGCCAACGGCATTTTCGTTCAAGCACGCTACGGCCTCGGCGACGCAAAAGAGACCGACGTTTTATTCGGCGTTCAAGTCGACTTGGCGGTCCTCGCGCTCCCGTGGATCCTCACCTACGAAGCGGTCGCGCACTGACGCGCCTCACCACGAAGCGCCGAACGAGAGCCCCGCGCTTTTTGGTCCGACGCTGGGCGAGAAACGCGCAGCGGGTGCGGACGATTTGCGACCGTGAGGCGCAGTGAAAAAGAGCGCGGCGCCTCCCGCGATCAATGCGCCGCCGGCGATGAACGTGACGTCGCTGACCGTCGCAGCAGTGTTCGCGTCGGAGCGGTCGTCGACGCCGATTTGTGTGCAGTGATTGTTGGTGCCGCAACGACCATCGCTGTTCGATTCGTCGAGGCGCGCACTTGCGTGTAGCCCGAAAAAAATTCCTACGACGGCCGACACCACGCCGGCTCCAGCAACCGCAACACCCAAAACGCGTTGCGTGCTTCCATCATTTTGTTTTTTTTCGGGTGGCAGAGGTTGGTCGCCACCCTTCGTTTTACTGGTTAAAACAAGCGGATTTGCTGTTGGAACCGCGTCGGGGTCGTCGAGCAGCGTGGGCACCACGATAGTGAACGTCGAGCCGTTAGTTGTAATCTGCACGTGTTCTGTCCAGCTCTTGCGACCAGGCGCAGAAGCACCAATGTCGTGCGGCCCGGGGTCGATGGGAAATGGGACGTTCCACAATCCTCGACCAATTTCGACCGCGTCGCGTGTGACGTGGAGCCCATCGATTTTTTTGGCTGCATCGACGCGCACAATGATTTTGGAGAGCCTGGGCTCGAGCGCGCTGGCCCGATCGTGCGCGACTTTTTCGCGGGCGTCGGATTGTTTGAGCGCGATCGCTTCGGCCTCGCGAAACTGGCCCCACGCCGAAGCGGTCTTGCCCGTTTTTTCGTAACAATCCGCCAAAAAAAGCATCGTTCCGAGGCCCGGATCGAGCTTCTCGCTCTCCTCGAATTTCGGGCATGCATCGTTGAAATTCCCGGCCAAAACGAGCTTTCGTCCGAGATCGAACGCAGCCTGGGCCGCCGCTTTGTCGCCCTGCGTATCGGCGTTGCCAGGGATCGAAACGCTCAGGAGCGAGACAGCCAACAGCGAGCTTGCGATACGCTTCACGGGAAACGCTCCGAAGACAGGCCGCTCGCCCCACCTGGCGCTCCACCCGTTCCGCCCGATTTTACGTTCACGCCTGCATCAACGATCACGGACGCGTCGAGCTCAGAGACGACCCCGAAGGCGTAGCCACCAGCGCCGCCCCCACCCGCGCCACCGGTGCTGCCATTTGCTCCCCGGGTCCCAAGGCCGGGAGTTCCGGCGCCGGTCGAGAGAACAGTGGCGGTACAGGCCAATCCTGCGTTGAGACAGCTCGTGCTGCACGCGGTGGCGACGTCGCCGATCTCGCCCGCACCGCCCTCGCCTCCCGATGCGCCGTTCCCGCCAGCGCCGCCGTTTCCACCGCCAGCGACGTCGATTTTTCCGCCAACCACGACAACGGCTCCGGCCCAAGCATAGATGCCAACCGCGCTGCCGCCGCTTCCACCGGCTGCTCCCCCACCGCCGCCGCCTCCGCCGCAACCTGACTTGCCGACGCCACCACAGGAATCTGGCGCGGAGCTGCACGCACCAAGGCCGCCCGCACAGGCGAGACAGGCGATGCAGCCGCCATCGGTGCCACGCAGGCCGTTTCCGCCTGTGGCACCCGATTCACCGTTGGTTGCGGATTTGGGCGACACGCCGTTGGCCCCGACCGTTCCGAGTTGCGCACCAACACCCGCCTCTGCGCTGGGTGATGTGATGGCGTTGCCGATTGGGCAGGATGGCCCGCCTGTAAGCCCCGGAATGCCGTCCGCGCCTGGTTTGCCCGGCCCGCCGACTCCGACCTCGACGAAGACGTTGTCGAGCATCACTCTGGTGGACGATCCGCTCGCAAAAACCCCATAAATCGATTCGCCAGGACCAGCCACTTTTGTGCGGATGGCCAGGTAGCGGAGCGTGGCTTCACCGCCAAGGTCATCGGCCCGAACCGCCGCGGACTCGGTTCCGACGATGGTCGCGATTTGCGTCGCGTCGGTGAACGAGCAGACGCGATCCCACTCGGCTTTGTCGCCGGACCCGACGACCGTCCAGCCACCCTCCACGGTGATGTTGGACAGGAGCTTCACCGTCTCGTTGTAGGGCGAATCCCCAACGGCCACGAAGACAGTGGTCTTGCCCGAGGTGCCTTTGGCTTTCGTGATCCCGTAGTTGAGAGTCTTGCACGGCGTGGATTCGTCTCCGCAATTGGACACGTCCTGACCAACGTCGCCATAAACGAAGATGCCTGCGGACGTGTCGGGGTGGTCGCCGCCATCGGCAACGCAGATCTGGACGCCGGCTTCGGTGCCGCCTTCACCGTTGTCGAGAATACCGCTCTCGATTCCGAGGATAGACGCACATGCAGCGGAAGCCGAAACGACGCCAAGAAGCGCGAGAAGCGTCCAGCGTTTCATGTCAGCGATCTCCCCCTCGACACGCCGATCGCGCAAATCTCAGGTGGCGCCGCACGTCTTTTGACCTCCGGGGCAACCATTGAAGCATTTGAAATTGGAGCCAAGCGAAGCGCAATCCGAGTCGTCATTGCAGGTGTTGGTGCACGAGGTTCCGACGATCGAGCACCCGCCGTCAGGCGGATAAACCGCCAATCCGAGGCAGCTGCCAACCGCGCATTCGCTGGTTGTGCTGCAGACCTCGCCTGCCCCTCTGCTGTTGACCGGCGTGGTGCTGGAACAAGCCAAAGCCAGAGCGGCGGATGCAAAAAAGGGGATGGCGTAATAGCAACCGCGCATCTTTGCCAGGCTACCTCTGCGGCTCGTGGAAGACCATGCGTTTTGCTGACGCTTACGTCAACGCCAGGGTCGCCGGGGTGGCAAAGAGTTGCTATCGTTCGCGACCATGGACAGGCGGACCATAGAGCTTCACGTCGCGGGGCAGAGCTACAAAGTCGTGAGCTCGGCGCCTGAAGAAGAGCTGACCCGGCTCGCGGCAGCGCTCGATGCAAAAGTGACCGAGCTTGCACCGCGCGGTCGCCCGTCGGCTCAGGCGGTCCTGCTTGCGGCGCTCGCAATGGCGCACGATCTGGAAGAGGAACGCGAAAAGCGCGGGGCATTGGAACGCCGTACGCGTGACCTGCTTCGTCGGGTCCTGATGCGTATCGACGATGCGCTCGAACCGGGAGAAGCGGAGGCCTAGCCTTCGTTTGTTTCACGTGAAACAGTCTCCATTGCAGCACTTGCAAGGCCGGCTTGCGGGGCTCGAGCATGCCGACCTTCGCCGCCGACGTCCGGCCGCGCAAGGGTGGGATCCGACCAGCTTCTGCTCGAACGACTACCTCGGATTGGCCGCGGTTTCGGTCGAGCTGAGCGGAAACCCTGGGGCAGCGGCGTCCCGTCTGATCGCGGGCGAGCGCGCCGAGCATGCCGCACTGGAATGCGCATTGAGGGAATGGCTCGGCACCGAAAGTGCGCTTGTGTTCACCAGCGGCTATGCGACCAACGTCGGGGTGATCTCCGCGCTCGCGGAGCGAGGCGATCTCATCGTGAGCGACGAGCGCAATCATGCATCGATTATCGACGGCGCCCGATTGTCGCGCGCCCAGGTCGAGGTGGTTCCTCATCTCGATACTGTGGCGGTTGCCCAGGCGCTATCCCGGCATCCGGCCGGGCACCGTTGGGTAGTGACCGAGGGCTATTTCAGCATGGACGCGGACAGCCCGGATTTTCGGGCGCTTCGAGCTGTTTGCGACGCCTACGACGCCGCGCTCATCGTCGATGAAGCCCATTCGATCGGCGTCTTGGGGCCGGACGGGCGAGGGGTGCTGGCTGAGCAAGGCATCATTCCGGATGTGCTGGTCGGGACGTTCGGCAAAGCGTTTGGAGCGGGAGGTGGATTCGTCGCGGGCTCGGCTCTCCTGGTCGATTGGCTCTGGAATCGAGCCCGGTCCTTCGTCTTCTCGACGGGGCTCAGCCCACTGGTTGCGCAGTGCGCGCTGCGGGGCATCAAAGCGGCTCGCCTTCAACCCGAGCTTCGGATGCGCACGGCGCGGGTCGCGCAAATGCTCCGTACGACATTGAGCGAGCTAAGAAAACCTGCCTCCGGCTATGGTCATATTCTGCCGGTCGTTCTCGGCTCGCCCGCAGCAGCGATGGATGCGATGGCGAAGTTGGCCGAGCATGGCGTGCATGCCCAGGCGATTCGTCCTCCCACGGTGGCACCGGGCTCGAGCCGCCTACGCATGGCTGCATCGGCGCGGCATACCGAGCAAGACGTGATGATGGCCATCGCGGCGCTTCGTGCAGCCTTCGGCGTCCGCTGAGCCGCGATCTCGAACCATGAGCGAGCTCCTTCTCGTTTGCGGAACCGGTACGGGGATCGGAAAGACGCATTTCTCTGCAGCGCTCCTGAGCCGTGCCGCGCGCGATGGCAATGTGGCTGGTTTCAAGCCGATCGAGAGCGGCTGCGCCTTGTGGGACTTCGCCTCTGACCACGCTCAGCTGGCTGCTGCCAGTACGTTTCACGTGAAACATGCGCCCGAATATTGTCTGAGCGAAGCCGTTTCACCACATCTCGCAGCTCGAAATGAAAACCGCCGCATCGAGCTGTCACGTGTCGTTGAGCGTGTCGTGACTCTCGCCGCCCAACATCGCCTGCTCTTGGTCGAGCTCGCTGGCGGACTTTTTTCGCCGCTCAACGAGTCGGCAGCCAATGTCGACCTTGTTCGAGATCTTCAGCGCTCCGGATTGAAAACGGCGACCGTGCTCGTCGCTCCGAATCGACTTGGAGCTCTTCACGACGTCGGCGCATCGACACGAGCTGCTGCCGCTGGAGGTGTGACGATTGACGGCATTGTGCTCAATGCAATCGCCGACGATGACCTTGCGAGCCCGAGCAACGCCGCCGAAATGCGGTTTGTCAGCTCGGCTCCAGTCCTCGGCTTGGTGCCTTGGCAGCCACTCGAACGCCTCGCGGACAATGCCGAAATTAGCCGTATCTATTGGTTATTGTTAGCTATTTTAAGTCGCCCGGATTCTAGCCGATAACGCCGGGTTCCGAGCTCTGCGAGCCTCGTGTCATGAGTTACCGCCACGACCACGGCGCCGCGTTTGGCCTCTTCGACCAGCACTTCAGCAACCTTTGCTGTACCCGCAATGTCGAGCCCGGTCGTCGGTTCGTCGAGCAAGATCAGGCGCGGCGCATGGGCTAGAGCCCGTGCCAACGCAACGCGCTGACGCTGCCCACGCGAGTATGTGCGAACTGGCCGATGAGCAAAGCCACTCAGCCCGAAGCGCGTCAATGCTCCATTAAAAGCTTCGCCGGGGTCAATCCCATGAAGTCGTGCCGCCAACTCTACATTTTCCCGTCCCGTTAGATCCGGATAGGAGAGAGCATCATGTGCAACCCAACCCAGCTCGCAGCGCACCGCTGCGCGGGTGCTTCCGAGGTCGCCGTAATCGACAGTTCCGCTGGTGGGCCGCGCCAAACCGCCTAAGATCGAGAGCAACGTGGATTTCCCCGAACCGTTCGCCCCTTCGATGATCGTAATTTCACCGCCCCGAAAAACGGCGCTGACCGCCACGAGCGCACGCACCGCCCCGAAGGTTTTGGTGACGGTCTTGAGCTCGACAACCAATGGGTCAGCCGAGGGACCAGCCAATGGATCGGGAGGAGGCACGCAAGCGCATGATCTCCTGAAAATTAGGGGTGGCGCAAACTTTCACAATCACGTGCTACTCTCATGGCCATGACCGCTGCGGCTCGGGTCATTACCGACGAGCTCCCGACGTTGCAAAAGCTCCGCGAAGCGGTCGAAGGCGCGCTCGAGGGGAAACAAGAGGCCGTCGAGCTCGCGCTCGTAGCGCTCTTGGCGCGCGGGCACTTGCTCATCGAGGATGTGCCGGGCGTGGGGAAAACAACACTCGCGCGCGCGCTCGCCAAGGCGGTCGGTGGTGATCTGCGACGGGTGCAGTTCACGAGTGACATGCTCCCGAGCGACGTGCTCGGCGTGTCTGTCTACGATCAGCGCACGAGTGAGTTTGTGCTTCGCCACGGTCCGGTTTTTTCGAACGTGCTGCTCGCCGACGAAATCAATCGCGCGAGCCCACGCACACAATCGGCATTGCTCGAGGCGATGAACGAAGGTCAGGTTTCGCTCGACGGCCAGACCATTCCGTTGCCCGATCCGTTTTTCGTGATTGCGACGCAAAACCCCCAGGATTTCGCCGGCACGTTTCCGCTTCCCGAATCGCAGCTCGATCGTTTTTTGGTGCGTGTTCGTATCGGATACCCCCCTCCCGCCGTCGAAATGCGACTCCTTTTGGAAGGCCAAACGGACACCGCGCGCAACGTTCCAGTGGTGCTCGAGCCCGCACGCCTCGTGGAGCTTCAGCGCGAGGTGCATCGCGTGACGTTCGACAGCGCGCTCGGAACGTATTTGCAGGCGCTCATTCAAGCGACCCGCTCGGCGCCGAGTCTTTCGCTCGGTGCCTCACCGCGCGGTGCGATCGCGCTCGCGAATGCATCACGAGCACGAGCTCTTTTGCGTGGTCGTCATTACTGCATCGCGGACGACGTTCATGATCTCGCCGTGCCCGTGCTCGCGCATCGCGTGCGCTTGTCGAGTCACGCGGACGGATTTTTGCCGACGCGCGACGAGGCCGAAACGACCGTGCGCGAGATCATCGGGCGCGTGCCCGTGCCGCTCTAAAAATCATGGCGGCGCGGATTGCCGACGAGAACATCGTCCTGCGACGAGGCTGGTGGCAGCGGATTCGCTCGCTGTTTCGGTCGCAAAGACGGCTGAAGTTCACGCGGGAAGGGAAGTTCTTCATCGGAATCACCTTCGGCGTCGGATTCGCCGCGATGAACACCGCGAACAATCTTCTCTACCTGATGCTGGGAATGCTCCTGGCTCTGATCATCGTGAGCGGCGTCATGAGCGAGCTCTCGCTTCGTGACCTCACCGTCGTGCGCCGCTTGCCGCTTCGTGCGCAAGTGGGCCGTGCTCATTTGGTAGAGATCGAGGTCTTCAATCACAAAAGGCGTGTGCCTTCATACGCGATAGAAGTGGAGGACTTACGTGCAGGACAACCGGCAGACAAACGCTGTTTCTTTCTGAAAATAAGCCCCAAGTCCGCGCAGGTCGCAGCTTATCGACGCACGCCACCCAAACGCGGGCGCGACGTTCACGTCGGATTTCGCATCGCCACGCGATTTCC
>JBDTFL010000539.1:0-13174 GCA_039937955.1 Polyangiaceae bacterium
GCAGGCGCGCGCGTGTTTCCGTTTCGAGGTGCATTTTTCGTCGGTGGCTCGGTTGGTCAGCAATCGGTGGCTGCGAGAGTGACGCAGGGCGCGCAAGGTCAAACGGGCGGCGCAAATTTTTCGACGAGCGCGATCTTTATCGAGCCACAAATCGGATTTCTCTATCGCTCGTCGTTCGGTCTGGCGATCGGCTGCGACGTTGGGCTGGAAATTCCGGTTACTGCTCACGGTCAGTCGAGCGTGTCCGAAGGATTGCCGCTGCCGGGTCCGCTTTCGCAGGCGATGACGTATGCCGAAAAAGGGCCGATCCCGTCGGTGAATCTGCTGCGTTTGGGGTACGTGCTGTGAGCGCGGCGGCTTACGCGAACGGCGCGTTCATTCGGCTGCGTGCGACTCCGCCGCCCAAGTCGAGTCGGCCTCGAAGATATTTTCGAAGTGAACGAGCGCGCGTTTTGCGAGCGACTCGGTGTCGGGTGGAACTACTCCCAAAGACTGAAGTGAGCTGACGCCATGATCACGCATGCCGCATGGAACGATGAGCGAAAAACCCTTGAGGTCGGTGGACGCGTTGAACGCAATGCCGTGCATCGTGACCCACCGCGAAAGACGAACGCCTACAGCGCCGATTTTTCCGAAGCGTTTTCCGTTCAAGTCGAGGTTGAGGCTCTGCGGGTCTTCACCGTGGAATTCTTTCGGCGAATCAAGATCCACCCAAACACCTAGTTTTTTCGGGTCATCCGAGATTTTCCCAGCCGCAATTCCAAATTCTGCGGTGAGACGAATCATCACCTCACAAAGATCGCGAACGTATTTTCGGACGTCGCAGCGATCGGGATTCAGATCCAAAATTGGGTAAGCGACGAGCTGACCGGGCGCGTGATACGTGACCTGACCGCCGCGTCCTGTCTCGTGGACGTCGACGCCGAGCTCCGCGAGAAGATCTTTCGACGCGATGATGTCCGCGTGATCCGCGCCGCGACCGAGCGTGATGACCGGCGGATGCTCCAAAAATAAAATCGTGTCGCCGATCTCTTTTGCGATGCGTTTTTGGACGAGCTCTTCTTGAAGCGCGTGCGCGTCCGAATAGCGAACGCGTCCCAAAAATTTTGCGGTGATGTGACGCTTCATGATTCAGCTTGTTTGAAAGGCGATTTCGAGTTTCCGAGAGTGCACGCTTGCCGCGCGGTCCAGATTAGCTTCGATAATTCGGCGCTTCTTCGGTGACGATGACGTCGTGCACGTGACTTTCGCGAAGACCCTGTGAGGTGATGCGAACGAAGTGCGCGTTGTTTCGGAGCTCATTGATGTTCTTCGAGCCGGTGTAGCCCATGCCTGCACGGAGCCCGCCGACCAGTTGGTACAAGATCGACGCGAGCGAGCCACGGTGAGGCACGCGACCCTCGATTCCTTCGGGGACCAATTTTTCGTCCGCGGCGCCGGCCTGCCCGTAACGATCTTTGGATCCTTTTTTCATCGCGCCGAGCGAGCCCATGCCTCGATACACTTTGTAAGACCGACCTTGATAGAGGACCAGGTCGCCGGGTGATTCGTCGGTGCCCGCGAAGAGCGAGCCGACCATGATGCACGATGCGCCGGCCGCGATTGCCTTCGTGAGGTCGCCCGAGAATTTGATGCCGCCGTCAGCAATGACCGGAATTTTGGCTCGATCCGCAACTTTCACGCAGTCGCTGATCGCCGTGATTTGGGGAACGCCGATGCCGGCAACCACGCGTGTCGTGCAAATGCTTCCGGGGCCGATTCCGACTTTCACTGCGTCGGCGCCGGCGTCGATCAGCATTTGTGCGGCGTCGCCGGTCGCAATATTTCCGCCGATGACCTCGACGTTGCCGTGTTCTTTCTTCGTGTCGCGGACCGCGTCGAGCACGCCTTTGGAGTGACCGTGCGCGGTGTCGACGATGATCACGTCGACGCCTGCCGCGACGAGCGCGGCTGCTCGCTCTTTGCGATCCGGGCCTGGGCCGATCGCGGCGCCGACGCGCAAACGACGCTTCTCGTCTTTGTTCGCAAGCGGATTTTTGTCGGCCTGCAAAATGTCTTTGATGGTGATGAGCCCCACCAATTTTTCATTTTCCACGACCAACAATTTTTCGATGCGGTGCTGGTGAAGAAGTCGCTTCGCGTCGTCGTTCGACGTACCCGGCGGCACCGTCACCAATTTTTTCGTCATGAGCGCGCTGACGGGCTGGTCGAGCTTCTCTTCGAAACGGATGTCCCGCGCCGTGAGAATGCCGACGAGCCTTTCGCCGTCGGTCACTGGGACACCGGAAATGTCGTGCTCGCGCATGATGGCGAGCGTTTCACGCAGTGACTGATTGGGCCGCACCGTCACCGGCGCGATGACCATTCCACTCTCCGCGCGTTTTACTTTTTCGACCTCGCGCGCCTGATCTTCGGGCGAAAGATTTTTGTGCAAGATGCCGATGCCACCTTCACGGGCCATCGCGATCGCGGTGCGCGCCTCGGTCACGGAATCCATCGCTGCGCTCACGATCGGAATGTGCAGCGCGATTTTTTTCGTCAGCTGCGTTCGAACATCGACGTCTTTCGGGAGGACCTCGCTGTACGCGGGAACGAGCAGCACATCATCGAACGTCAACGCTTCGCGGAGATCGTCGTCGAGCATGGTCATGCATCGCACGAGACAAGCCGTGGCGCAACTCGCGCGGACTTCGCGGACGTCAGCAAATACCTGTTTTTGAAGGCGATCTGCGATCGCGCGAGCCGTGTCCTCGATCGGTGCCGACCGCTCCATCATCGCTCCATCATCGCTCCATCATCGTCGGTCAGTTACGGACGGCGGGCGCACCTGTACGTCGTCGCACTCGGAAAACCCGGTGCAAAAAACGAGAATTTCGCGTGCGTCACCGTCCGGGTGGATTTGAAAACTTTGAAAGTAGCGAAAAAGTCTCGGCTCAATGCGATCGACTTGGTAACGCAGCCCCCGTTTTCGGAAGCCGAGCTCCGCACCCGCTGCGCACATACCGCGCGCTCTGTTGCTCGCGCGAAAATGAAGCCACGTTTGGTGGCGACATCTTCGTTCGTGTCATCGCGGCGCTACGGTTAGTGACGATGTCCCGCAGGAAAAAACCGAGCTTCGGTTTTCTCCCACGACGTGCCTAGTCAAACGAAGGCGCTCCCTATGAGGAGCGCAAACGTTCCGGCTTCCCAAGCTTTGTCCCGCAACAACGCAACAGAGTGCTCCGCTCCCTAATCAGTCCCGAACGGCGGTCTTCCTGAGCCCCGCTTTGCTACCGCGAGGCGAAATTCATGTTTCTTCTCCTCCTGGTGAGATGAAGAGCGCGCGCTCCGGCCGAAACGCGACTCGTTCCAGAAAAACTTCTGCGCGACACTGCTCGCGCACCTGCACTGCGATCCACGACGCGTGCCACGCGCATCCCCAAGAAAATAGGCGGCGACTGGTGCTCTTTGCGCATCCTGCAGGCGTCCCGGACACTTGTTGCCTGTCCCTGGCCACTACTCAGGAACGATTTTGCCTTCCGAGCGGCGCTCTTCGCGATGCTCGTCGATGTGCTTCGCGAAAATTCCGGCGAGATCCGGATCGAATTGCGTGGACGCGCAACGCTCGATTTCGGTGAGCGCAACTTCGTGTGGCAACGCACGCCGATACGCGCGGTCGCTCGTCATTGCGTCATAAGTGTCAGCGATGGCGATGATACGCGCGATGAGCGGAACGTCGTTGCCCTTCAAACCGAGCGGATAGCCGCGACCATCCCAGCGCTCATGATGGAGATGAACTCCGGGAACGAGCGGATGCAGAAATTTGATCGGATCCAAAATATCGCGACCGAAAACCGGGTGGCGTTTGAAGACCTCGTACTCGTCTTGCGTGAGCTTGCCCGGCTTGTTGAGGTTCATCACGCAGCCGATTTTTCCGATGTCGTGCATCAGCGCGCTTTGTCGCACGATTTCGATTTGGTCGGGCGGCAGCTTCATCTGAATCGCGAGGTATGTCGCATACGCGGCGACGCGACCCGAGTGACCTGACGTGTAGCGATCCATCTTGTCGATCGCGCGCGCCAGCCCCTCGATGGTCTGCTGAAACGTCATGCGCAGATCTTCGTAGAGACGCGCATTCTCGATCGCTGCGGCGGCACGCGACGCGACGATCGACAGCATTTTTCGCTGTCCTTCATCGAACCGTTTGCTCTTCGTGAAGCTTGTCGCGATGATCCAACCGAGCAGACGTGTCTGCATTCGGAGCGGGATTGCGAGTAGCGAGACCGGCGGACGATCGGGCGGTTCGAGAAAAAATGCGCTGACTTTCGGCCCGTGCTCGAGCACGAAGGGGTCTTCTTTGAAGCGGTCCAAAAAGGCTTGCGGCGAGAAGGATCCGCTTTCGGTGATCTCGACATTGGGATGAAGACGCTGTCGCTCGAAGAAGCTCCCCTCACCGTCATCCAAATACGTCGACACCAAATCGGCGTGAATCTCGTGCACCGCCGTTTCGCCCAATGTCGCGAGCACTTCTTCCAGCGACAAGCTGGCGGTGATCGCCTCGCTCACCTTGTAGAGAGAGAGCGCTTCTTTGAGTCGAAGGTTTTCGGCAGCGAGCTTTTGTTTTTCGATGCCGCGCTGGACGACGTGAATGACCTCTTCGACTTTGAAAGGCTTCAGAATGTAGTCGTAGGCACCGCGCTTCATCGCGTCGATCGCGGTCTCGACGGTGCCGAATCCGGTCATGATCACGGTGAGCGCTTGCGGCGCATGAACACTGATCGCCTCGAGCAGCTCGATGCCGCCCATACGCGGCATTTTCAGATCGCTGATGATCAAATCGTAGTGCGATTGCGTGAGCTCACCGAGCGCGGCCGCGCCGTCTTCCGCGGTGCGCACGATGTAGCCTTCCATCCCGAGAAAATCCGCGAGAATGTCGCGAATGAATTTCTCGTCGTCGACAATGAGCACCCGCGGGCGTTCTTCATTCGTCGTCGTCGTCGGCGGTACTTCCGCTCGACCGCTGGGCGCGGCTGCGTTCATCGAGGAAACTCGAGCGTAGCTCCCTTTTCAGCGGTCAAGCCAGCGAAAGTGCGCGTTGCCGGCCCTAGCCTCCCGCCGCCCAGCATGCGATATCCGAGCATATGAGGGCTCGTGGCTGGAGACGCGTCCCGTTCCTCGACGCGACCAGTGCACGCCTCACGGTGCTATTAATTACGGCTCTCGCTGCATTCCTGGTCAGTGACAACCCATTCGTCGCGCCCTCCTGGCTGAGGCTCAGCGGTGGCGCTGCGATCTTGCTGAGCCTCTTCGGCGGCGCGATCACCGCCGTAATATTTGTAGTCTGCACGCGAATTTGGGCCGTGCGCTCGATGCAAGGCCGCGCGCTCGCCCGCGACCTCGCCGCGAAAACCAGAGAGATGTCGGTCCGGCAAATCGTTTTCATCGCCGCATCGGCCAGCATCACCGAGGAGATTTTTTTTCGCGGCGCGCTCGTTCCGACCACCGGCGTGATCATCGCGTCGCTCGCGTTCGGCGCGCTTCATCTTCGCGCTGGTTTCGCGTGGGCCGTGCTCGCTGCCGTATTCGGCGCTGCGCTCGGAATCGTTTTCATGGCGAGCGGCAGCTTGACCGGACCACTGCTCGCACATTTCGCGGTCGACGCGATCGCGCTTTTCTCTGCGCGCGAAACATCGGCGGAGCACATCAGCGAGCGCGCAGGTAGCGAACGCCTCGGCGGGCTCTTGGGCGCGATGCATGAGGATGCGAAAGATCGATTGTGTTGAGCGCGCGGCTCACCGGAACGATCTCGCTCGTTCTCTTGTGTGGTGCATGCAAATCGAAACCGGCCCCAGCGCCATCATCCATCACCGACACTGACGCCAGCACCGCAGACGCATCGATCGTCGACGCCGGCCTGATGCCACGAATCGTTCGCGATGGCGGAACCGTCGCTCGCATTCGGCTCAACTCCGTAGACGCAGTCGCTGTTTCATCACGCGTGGACAACGGAACCGAATCGCCCGAATCGCTTTACGACGGCGACCTCGACAGCTCGTGGAGCTCGAAGACCGGAGATCTGGTCGGTGCTTGGGTCGCGTTTCGTTTTTTCGACAAAGTCGCCGTGCACGGCATCGAGCTCACCGTGGGAATGACGAAAACCCCGGAATTATTCGTGCAAAACGTGCGCATCGCCGAGGTCAGTATTTCGTGGGCACCGTTCATCGACGTCCACAAAGCACTCGGGGCCGAAACCACGCTCGTCGATCATTTCGCGCTCGATACCGAATCGCGCGCGCTCCAGAAAATTCCCGTCGAGCTCACGGGCAACGGCGCTGTGAAGATCACCGTCACCAAAATCAAACCCGGCAGCAAACCCTCCTGGCGCGAAACCACCATCAGCGAGATTCGCTTCGACGACGACGACGGACATTTGGAGGTGAGCCCCAACCTCATCTCGGTCGGCTCGTTCGATCCGAAACCGCGCGGCGTGCTCGGCATCATCCCGGAGCATCGAGTTCCGTTCGGTTGTCTCGCGGCATTTCCAAACGTGCCGCGTGTCTACTGCGCGCTCGGTGCCTTGGGCGGAGTGGGCGCGAACATTCAAAAATCGGTTGCTCTGGTGTCGCTCGACAAAGACGGAATGAAGGAGATTCAGTCGCTGCTTACCGACAGTCCGTGGTGGGAAGAACCGCGAATTCCGTACGGCCCTTGGCTGCGTATCGAGCACGATCTGCGAAACGCGACGACGCTCGCAATATCAAATACGAATCAAAAAGTTTCCGAGGTTCCCTGGGGAGGCAGCGTGGATGCCGACGGAGCGACGTTTCGACAGCGCGAAACGATGCACGATATCCACGATGCGTCGGCGGGCGAGCCGGATTATTTCGGCGGTGTTCTCGAAGTGAAATTTCCAGACGCAGCCACATTCACGAAAATATTCGACAGCGACGAAACCGGAACCGCACCGCTCGTCGCATCGGTGCGCAAGCTAGGATCGATGTGGCTGGTCGAGCGCTCGGACGAGAAGGCCGACGAAGGAATCAGCTATCAGTCGGCCCAGGCCGCACTTTGTGACTTGCACGCAAAGCATTGCACGGTCAGCACCGAGCCGACCGATGTCTCCGCTGCCCCGAAGAACTAAGCCGATTTACGATCGCGCTATTTCGAAGGCGAAACCGCGACCGCCGCTTCGTCGAGTGTTCGCACCAATTCATGCGTGAGCCGACGCACCGCGAAGATGGCGCCTTCGAGAAGCGCGGTCGCTTCGAGTAGCTCGCCGTCGAGCTTTTCATTTCTGCGTGAGAGCTCGTCTTGGATCGTCTCGATCTGAAAATTCAAATCGCGCTCCACTTGATGCGCGCGCTCGAGCTCGGTGGCCATCGCCTGTGAATCTTTCGCGACGCGACGTTGGCTCACGTCTGCAGTTTTCGTTGCCGCGCGTTGCTCGCCCGCTTGAAGCGCATGACGATGCACGCGCTCGCGTGAGAGATCGCGCACGAGCTGATCGAGCGCACGTCCCAAGTTCGCGCGGAACTCGCGGCCTTCCGCTTCGAATCGGTCGACCTTCGCTTGATACTCGCTCGCCTTGGCCGATGCTTTGTCGACCGACGTGATGACCTCGTGCGCGTGGTCCGCAAGCTCCTGCGCCTTTGCCGCGTTTTCGGCTTGTTTTCCGCCCTTTTTGCGGGCACGCGCAATGACGCTCGCGAGCTCGTCGAGCGCCGCTTTCCAACGCGACGACATGTCTTTCGTCTGCGAGCGGCCGACGTTCGCCGTCGAAAAACGTTCGCCGTCGTCGTGTGAAAGAGCGCCGCCTGTTTCCGCATCCGTCACCAATTCGACGAGCGTCGGAGAAATGTCGCGCGGCGGCGGAGGCGCGCTCGTGAGCATGGCGCGCGGTGAATCGTCGGTGACGTAACGACGGAGCACGTCCATCAGCGCGTCCTGCACCTCGAACGCGTCGCGCGGACGATCTTCGCGTTTCTTGGAAAGCAGACGAAGTACGAGCGACTCGATCTCTGGCGGCAAACCACTCACGCGATTGCCGAGCGGAATGGGTGCCGTCGTCAGAGGCTTGAGCAGCATCTCCGACTGGCCATGCGCGTCGTACGGAAGCGTGCCGCTGATCATTTCGTAAAGCACGATGCCAAGCGCGTACAGATCGGCGCGACCGTCCGGAGGCAGACCTTCCAAATATTCCGGCGCGATGTAACCGGGCGTGCCGAACATCTGCTCGGTGAACGTGAGAGCCGGCGCATCCAAAATTTTCGCGATCCCGAAATCGGTGAGCTTCACGAGATCCGGAAAGTCCGGAGCTTGCACGAGCATCACGTTTTCAGGCTTTAAATCGCGATGAATGATGCTCATTTGGTGCGCGCGTGCGAGCGCCGATGCGATCTGGAGCGCGATGCGCGCGGCTCTGTCCCAAGCGAACGGACCGCGTTGCATGTGCTGCAAGAGCGACTCGCCGGCGATGTATTCCATGACGAGATATGCCGCGCCGTCGACCTCGCCGACGTCGGTGATCTCGACGATGTTGCGATGGTTGATGCGATTCACGGCACGCGCCTCGCGCAAAAATCGTTCGCGGTGATTTGGATTGAGACTCAAATCTTGGCGCAAGATTTTGATCGCGCTCATGCGCTCGATCAGAACGTGGCGCGCGAGATAGACGACCGACATGCCGCCGACGCCGAGCTTTTTGATCAGCCGAAAACGGCCCGCGATGGTGCGACCCAGAAACGGATCCGTCGCGCGTTTGAGCTCGATGCCGCAGAACGCGCAAAATCCGGCGTCGTCCGAGAAAAGCTCCGAGCAGCGAGGGCAGATCCGCATGCGCGTTTTAAGGATTATCAGATCGGAACCGGCCCGCCGAACATACCGAGCCAGCGGCAGCTCCAAAGCACGGCTTCGCACACGCCGATGATCAAAATGGCGCGCGTGAGCTTGGCTCCGAATCCGTCGCCGAGGCGGTGCACATTTCCTTCAGTCAGCTCGAGCCAAACCGCGCGCGCCAAGATCAAGCCGAGCGTGAGCGACATGAGCGGCGCGAACGGATTGAGCAAAACCCCTTTAAAATCCGCATGGAATAGCGAGAGCGTCGCGCGCGTGGAGCCACACGCCGGACACGGAAAATGAAAAAGCGTGGCCGTC
Source organism: Polyangiaceae bacterium (assembly GCA_039937955.1). Lineage (GTDB taxonomy): Bacteria > Myxococcota_A > Polyangia > Polyangiales > Polyangiaceae > JAICXU01. The sequence goes on from JBDTFL010000539.1 coordinate 9,133, forward strand.
GGACAACGCCACGCGCCGCTCGCGAGCAGCGCGATACACGCGAGCGACACCAAAAGCGCAGCTGCTCCACGAAGCGGATAACGCGCGCTTCGTGTTTGGGAATCGGGAGAGGTATGCGATGCTGAGGCAATCATGACGGGGCGCGAATCGACGAACGCGATTGTACATGCAGCGGGTGGATACGGCCCTCCTGGTTCAGGCGGCGGCGGCGGATATGGCGGACCTCCTCCCGGCGCACCTCCGGGTGGCGGCGGATACGGCGGACCTCCTCAGGGTGGATATGGCGGAGGCGGATTCGGATCGCCTCCGGCGGGAGGTTACGGCGGAGGATTCGGCGGCGGTGGCGGATTCGGACCGCCCGGCGGTGGATTCGCCCCTCCTGGCGGACCGATGGGACCCGGCATGGGCGACGACATCAACACGACGTTGCCGCTCGCCATGAGCATCGTCGCGATGATTTTTTGTTGCGGCCTCAGCTTCTTCTTGGGCGTCGGCGGTCTGGTGCTCGCGATTCAAGCAGGCAACGCGAAGAAAACCGGCGACATCGAAACGGCGCGAAATAAGGCCAAAACGGCGACGATTTTGGCAGCCGTCGCGCTCGGACTCGGCGTGCTCCAGTGGATTGGTTACACCGCGTCCATCTTCATGGGTCGCTGAAGCCGCGCCGCACGTCTCACTGACGCACGGCCGAATTTACTTCGTGCACTCGAGCGGCTGACGCATCTCCGAGCCGAGCATGATGCTTGCGCGCGTTGCGCTCGGCGTTCCGGTCCAGCGCGCAACGAGCCACGTTTGCGCATCGAGATCGACGGGGCTCGACGCCGATCCGTCTTCGTTCTTTTGTTGCGTACGAAGCTTGGCGGGCGGAAGCCGAACCTCCGCTGCTTCGAGACACACGCGCGTTTGTGTCCACCGCACTCGAAGCAAGCTCGGTGCGTCGGGGTCCGCGGTTAGCCCAGGTGCATTGATCGAAATCCACGGAGCTGCGGTCTGCACGATCGCGCGCCAACCGGCGTTCGGATCATTCGGCGGAAGCGCAGCGAGCGCGCGACATGCGGGATCGCTCGCCAGCGTCATCGTCGACCACGGCGCGAGCGGAATGGGTGCGCCGCTGCTTCCGTAAATCAACGCGGGGTCTTGCTCCGACGGCGGAGTTCCGCCCGAAGGCGTTCGGAGCACCGCAATGTCGGCGCGCGCGCCGATCGCGATTGCATCGGGATTTGCCGGGTAAAGATCGTTCGATGGCGGCGGCGGCACGTCGAACAAATCCGAGACTCCGCTGCCGCTCCACTTCATGACGTGGCCCGTTCCATCGTCGCTGATCTCGAGCAGCGCGACGTCGTCCGGACCGTAAGCTGCCGCACTCGTCAGATAATTGTCGTCGCCTCGCTTCACGCGCATCGCCACCCGAGGATGCGCATTCGATGCACGAAGCAGGACGACCATCCCGGTTGCGCCGCCCATCAACAGGTCGGCGGGTTGTGCGGGATCGAGACCGAGCACGGGAACCATCGTCGAGGCCACGGACGGATCGTCAGCGAGCACGTCCATCGTGCCGAGGCCGATGCTACGACCAGCCGCGACGAGGTCCGAAATCGCGACGCTCGCTTTTCGGACTTGCTGTTGCGGGTCGAACGGCGGAACGAACGCGACGAGTCGTTTGAGCGCCATCGCGTCTTTGTTCGGACCGAGCACGGTGATGCGATCGCTGTCTTCGTTCGACGTTCCGTAACCGTAGACAAGCGCACGAAGCGCATCTTGGCCGGGGTCGCCCGTCGGATCCGTCGAGTGCGGCGGATTCACCAAAACCCGCGCAAAAACCGAGTGAAGCTGCTCTTGCTCCGAGCTCGTGGTGATGGGCGCTTTGCCGAGGCCGAGCATCAAATCGTCGGGGCTCGAGTCGGTGCGCTGGGTTTCGTTCACCACCATCGCGCCTTCGATTTTGCAAGAGATCGAAGGCGTCACAGGGGCACGAAGATGTGGAGCAGCGCCTGCGACTTTTGGTGCGGGACGCGGAACGGGCGCCAGCGGCGACCACCCAATGCGATACCACTCGAGCAAATCACAACCGACTGCCGAGCACGTGCGCGGGTTCAGATCGCTTCGTTTTCCGGACGGGTCGGCGGGCTTCGACGAGAGCGGAGGCGCGACCTCGAGCCACGTGGATCCGCGATCGATGGTTTGCCAAATGCGTCCTTCATGCGTTGCGAGCGCGAAGGGGCCCGACTCGGTCAATCTTCCGGATCTCTCGAATTTGAAGGGCGAAACGGTGACGTCGCCTTCGGTCGAGACATCGATCGCGCCGCCGTCTACCCAACCGCGAAGCCCGCCAGAAGGAACGGTCGTCCAAACGCGGTCCACCATGTGGCCGTCGCGTCCGTTGTTTTGTTGGCCGCGAATGGAGCTCGAATATTGGCCGACGCTTTCATCCCACGCACGAAACTCGCCGGTGTGAACGTCGATGGTTCCGATCTTCGGTTGCGCGACGATCGCAACGACGCTGCCGTCGACACGCGGAACCCACCGAAGCGCATCGGCCGCCGCGCCGGCGTCGGAGACATTTTCCAAATCGTATTCTTGCCACGTGCCCGTCGGCGTCCGCGCGCAGACGATTTTTGCGCCCGCCGTTCCGCCCGTGCACGGTCCGCCGAACGCGAGTGATCCGTCGTCGCCGGCGTAAAAAATTCCTTCGCTTCCGAATGTGATTTCGATGACGGGTTGCTCGCCGAGGACATGGCTTGCGACGAACGACGGCGCGTTGCTCTGCGTGCATGCAAACAAAACGTCGTCGTGCGTGCGCACGCCTTCGCAGGTGGCTTCGGGCGGTAATTTACCGGTTTGTACGTCGAGTAGCTCGCCGGTCATCATGTCGACGGTGTCGATGTTTCCGCCGTCGACGACAAGCGCGCTGTGCTCGTCGAGCGGCACGCCGAGTCGAAGCGCACGACGCAACGGCGTTTCGTAGCGATCATTCCAACGCACGTCATGTGGACGCAAGAGCGGCGGATCGACGGTCGGCGTTTTGTCGAACGCGACGAGCCCTCCGCCGACGTCGACGCGAACGACCTCCGAGCGCGCTGATGACGTCGTGAAATAGAGCTCGTCATCGACGACGAGGACGTCGATGGGTGCGCCAGGAAGTTGATGCGTGACGTCTTGCCAATGCGCGCCGCCGTCGGTGCTGATGAGCGCGCTGCCGAACTCCGCGATTGCCGCGGCGCGACCATCGGACAGCGATGCAATGTCGACGAGGCCGGGCGGATTCATCGGCGCGGCGTTGCCGGTTCGAACGTCGACGTACCAGCGTTGGCCGTCGGTTCCGCGAACCAAAATTCCTTGAGGCCCGAACGAAATCGAGCCGATTTCCCCAGGAACGGAGACGAGCGGATGAAGCGGACCGTCGAACGTGGGGCTCGTGTAGAGCGCCATCTGTGTTTGAAAAATTAACCCGCCACCGAGGTGCGCGGGCATGCGGAGGCCACCCAAAATGGGCGGGTCCGTGGTCTCGCTGGCCGGACGAAATCCGTTCGTTCCGGAGACGAGTCGCAGGCCTTGTTGAATGGCGCCGACGCCTTCACCGCTGCCGCCCAACGCCACGACCGATGCGGCATGTCCGCCACGAAACCCATTCACGTCGGCGAGCACGTACATGCGGAGCGGCGGGAGCGAATCGCCGGCGTCGAGCACCGTCTCTGCCGACGAAACGCGCGGAGCTTGTGCGGGCGGGAGATCGTCGTGCGCACACGAGACTGTCCCTCCAAGCCCTCCAACGAGCACGACGGCAGGCACCAGAAAGGATGCGAGCCAGCAGCGCTTCATGACTCGAATCATACCGGATGGGACCCTCTCCCGCCGGCTTTGTTCCCCAGAACGAAAGGGCCTGCGGCGTTCGCCATTGTGCGTGTGCTTGAACCCAGAAGCGCGCGTTTGCTTGGGATACGAACGCCTAAGTGGAAGGGTCTTGTTCCAACGAAAAAATCACGCCCAGCACGGAAAAATACGCCTTTCGTACATCTCGCGTGACTTCGACGTAGTGCTCGAG
>JBDTFL010000540.1:0-4052 GCA_039937955.1 Polyangiaceae bacterium
CAAGACAGTGCGGCCAGCACCAATCCAGATATGCAACACGGAGCAAAGTCTCTCGAGGCCGGCGAATACCCCGACGCGAAGACGGCATTCGAGGCTGCGCTGAAGAGCAGCCCGCACGACGCGCCCGAGGCTCACTATTATTTGGGCGTCATCGCCGAAAAGCAGAATGACAAAACCACTGCAGAAAAAGAGTACAAAACCGCGCTCGGGCTGCGACCGGACTTCATCAACCCCTCGCAAAATTTAGGTGCACTCTACATTGATGGCCAAAAGTGGGACGACGCGATCGCGGTGACGAAACCGGCACTCGCAAAACACGCCGACGAGCCCGCGCTGAATTTGAACATGGCGATTTGTTTGGCCGGCAAGGGCGATCAAGCGGGCAGCGATGCGGCGTTCAAGAAAGCGCTCACGCTTTCGCCCGGCGACCCGATGTTCTTGCTGACTTACGCGCATTGGCTCGGGGCGTGGAAGCAGCCAGATGCCGCAACCGAAAAATTGCGCGTTGCGCGTCCGCTCGCGAAGGACGACGTCAGCATGCTCGCGTCGATTGGACACGAGATGCACGTGGTCGGAGCGTTTGCCGATTGCGTGCCGACCTACGATCGCGCGATCGCAATCAAAGATCTCGCCGAGCTTCGGACCGAGCGCGCCGCGTGCAAGCTCGGATTGAAGGACGAGGCGGGTGCGATGGCCGACCTACAAGCCGCGGTGAAAGAGGACACGAGCTACGCGCCGGCACACTTCTATTTGGGCGGTCGCTACGCGCGCGCGAAGAAAACGAAAGAGGCGATCGCGGAGTTCGAAGCGTTCCTCAAGCTCGACCCGAGCTCGCCGATTGCCGCAAAAGCGAAAGAACACTTGAAGCAGCTGAAGTCCGGCAAATAAAGCCGTTTCAGCTACTTGGCCGAGACGTTGAAGCCTCGCAGAACACGGCCCGATCCGTCGTCGGCGACGTGACCGATCGCAATTAAATTTCCACCGTCGTCGAGCCACGCGGTCGCTCCGCGCGCGGCATCGTCGGAAACGTGAATCGTTTTTCCGTGTCCGGCATCGATGCGCGCGGCGTCGTCGAGCGTGATGCTGGGCAATGATTTTTTGGCGGCGTCCGAGACCGAAAGGATGTGCGTCGAAAAATTTTCGTCCTCGAGGGTGCCCGCGTCGCTGATCGAAAATGGGCCGGAGCGAATTCTCCGCAGCGCGATCAAATGACCGACCGTGCCCAGTCGCGCCGAGATATCTCGTGCGAGCGCGCGCACGTAGTAGCCCTTCGATACCGACAGCCGCAAAGCAACCGTCGGTGGGCTCGCTGTGGCCTCCAGCAATTGCAGGGAAAGTACATGTATTTCCCGCGGCGCCAGCTCCACGGTTTCGCCGCGTCTCGCGATCTCGTGCGCGCGTTCGCCTTGCGTGTGAATCGCCGAGAAATCAGGGGGGATTTGCGATTTGCGATGTCGCTCCTCGGCGAGCGCGGCTTCGAGATGACCGCGCCAATCGTCTGGAACGGGCGCATTCGAAAAATGCTGCGCGTCGGCGTCGAGCGTCTCGGTCGTCACACCGATCGCGATCGTCGTCTCGTATTCTTTGTCGGCGGCGGTCAGATATGGAACGAGCTTCGTGGCTTCTCCGACCGCAATGACAAGCACCCCAGTTGCCATCGGATCGAGCGTGCCCGCATGACCGACCGCGCGCGATTTGATTTTTTTCCGGACGAGACGAACGACGTCGTGGCTGGTCAAGCCGCGCGGTTTGTCGACGATGAAGACTCCATCCATTCGTGAAGGATCAGCCGAACCAAACCGAACGGCGTGCACCGACTGCGCGATCCACCATCGATTGGATGTTGGCGCGCACACGCTCTGCGAGCTGCGTAACCAAGATGTCGTCTTCCGCTGCCTCGGGCCCGTGCTCGTCGAGCGAAATCAACTCACCGAAAATAATTTTCCACTTCGTGGGCGCGGGCGCGAGACCGAGCGGACCCAGAACGGGGAATGTGGGCGTGACTGGAATGTAAGGAATGCCCAGCGAGCGCGAGAAGGCTTCGATGCGAAAGAGCATCGGATTGGTCTCTTCGGCGCCGATGATCGCGCACGGAACGATCGGTGTTCTGGTGCGCAAACAAAGCTTGATGAAACCGCCGCGACCGAAACGCTGCAGGCGATAACGCTCTTTGAAAAGCTTGCCGATGCCTTTCACGCCTTCTGGAAAAACGGCAACGAGCGCGTCTTGGCGTAGCAAACGCTCGGCATTTTCCTGGCAAGCGCGCACCGCGCCGATGCGATTGGTGAAGCTGCCCAAAAAAGGAAAATGGAAAATGAAATCTTCGGCGAGCCAACGTACGTCGCGATGTTGCGGATGCTCGCGCTTCAGCGCCGTCTTCAGCATCACGCCGTCGTAAGGGAGCGTCCCCGAATGATTGGCGACGAGCAGACAACGACCCGCTGCCGGAACATTCTCGATGCCGTCGGTCTCGACTCGGAAATATGTAGAATACAAGAAGTTGAAAAACGGCCGAAAGCGCTCCTCGTAAACCGGGTCGTAGCCGAAATCGTCGACCTCTTCGGAACGGCCGCGCATCGACAACCGGCCCCATTTTCGCAGGTAATAGTCGGTTGACAGCAATTCGCGTGCGGTGTCGAAAACCGCCGCGCCTTCCGACTGAAGCGACTGCAACGTGCGCGCGGATTGTGGCCCCGACGGCGGCGGCCCCGCGGTCGATGCCGAGGGGCGCGGCATCGGGATCGTGCGACGCGTTTCCATCTCGACATCCGAGTCGGGTGCGTCGGGAAGATTCTTCTGGCTTGCCTCGTCGATCATTTTGTCGAGCTTTGCTTCGAGCTCGCGAATGCTGGCCGCGACGTCGAGCTCGATGGGCTGCGAGACGGGCGGGGGAGGCGGGCGTGTTGATTTTCGTCGGATGGGCGTGCCCGCGCGCGGCGTTGGCGTAGATTCGCTCTCGGGTGCTTTATCTGCCTTGTTTTCGGCTGCCGTTTCGATCGGCGGCGGCGCTTTGGCTCGTCGTGGACGCGTCGACGTGCGCGCAGCAGGTTTCCGACTCACGGGAGCCGTCTTCTTCTTCGCCATCTAACTGGTCTCCTGCAAAAGTCTCACGTCACGTAGTCGCTGCGCGCTCGCAAAATCGGCGAGTGCCTCGCGCGTGGTGTACGCCGGAACGAATCCCATCTTCGTGCGTGCGCGCTCACCGTCCGCCACGCACAGGAAGCGGAGGTATTTCAAAAACGGCGGTGGCGCGAGCGCGATTTGCGTGAGCCAGCCGATCGACGTGAGCGTCTCGGCGATGGGATGTGGGATCGGCACGCCGATGCGGCCCGCAAGCTTGATGACCGTGGATAGCGGCAAAACGCCGTCCGCTACGACGTTGAAAATTCCCGGAACGTCGCGATCGACGGCGAGCTTCAGCGCTGCGATGGCGTCGATCTCGTGCAGAAACTGCACGAGCGGATCGAAGCCCATCATCGTCGGGACCAGCTTTCGTGCGAGATAGCGCGTGACGAAGCTCGTCACCGTGGGTCCCACGATCGGCGCCATGCGCAAGATCGTGACGATGCTTCCTTGCGCTGCTTTCGCGAATCGCTGCGCTTCGGCTTCCGCCTCGATTTTGTCGGCGAAAAAATTTTCTTCGGTATCGGCCCGTAGCGGATGATTTTCAGATAGAAAATTCGGGTTGGATGGATGAGCTCCGTACAAGAGCGTGCTCGACCACACGACGAGCTTTCGGACTTGCGCGTGGCGTGCGGCAACGAGCGCGTGCATCGTGCCCACGCTCTCGACCTCGTGGGCCCACGCGGTTGCGTGACTCGGTGACGAAAGAAACGCGAGATGCACGAAGGTGTCGACGCGTTCTGCAGCCAAAATCTCGGCTAATCGTGCTTCAGTGCTCGGCTGCGCAAGATCGACCTCGTACAACCGCGTCTTCGGTCCGGCAGTCGACGCTGCATTCGTGTCGATCGCTACGACGCGTCCGATGCGCTCATCCTCTTCGAGCAAACCGATGAGATTGGATCCCAAAAACGACGCGGCGCCGGTCAGCG
>JBDTFL010000541.1:0-9347 GCA_039937955.1 Polyangiaceae bacterium
ATTCTCCGAAATGGAATCAGTGCACTCGGAATTCACGTCGGCCAAGCCACCGTTAGTATCGTCGAGCAATCGGGCGGCATTGGGCTGAACCAAAACGACTTCGACGGATTTTGGGACGGCACCGGCAGCTCCACCTTCCGACCGCGACCGCAGTATTTGAATCGTCTCGTTTACTTCGACACCGAGCACGACAGCACGGCGTCTGGGACGAACTACCTGACGAATCATTTCTTGACCGATCTTCAAGGCACGTACGTCGGCTGCACGGATCCCTCGAAGTGCGGCGTCGGCTCCGCGATATGCCCGGAGCGAGTCATCACCGATCCGAGCCCGGGCGCGGCAGACGCCGACGCCGACGGGATGGTCCACGGCTTGCGCAGTTGCCAGCAAGGTGACTGGTTGTATCAACGCGATCCCGACGCGACGATGGTTTGGGAAGACTTCGGTTTTTACAGCGCGATGGCGCCGGTGGTGACGGCCTTTGCGAATCACAACTCGGAAGAGCTTTTGATCAAGGTGCTCGACACCCTCTATCGTCATTGGCAAGACGCGCAGGGCACCGCGCAAGATTGCGATCCGTCGGATCCGAAATCGCTTCGTTATTGCGCGCAAGATGGCTTCGGAACGTACGAGCCGCTTTTGTCGGAAGCGTTTTTGGGCGACATGCTCCCGGCGATTCACGACATCGAGAAGACGCTCGAAACGGTGACGGTTCCGCATTGCACCGCGTTCGATCCGAAGACGAATCTTTGCACTGCAACGACTCCGCAAGACGGCATCACGACGCTTGCTGCAACGACCCGCGCGCTCTTTGACGAAGATGGCGCGCAGGCCATCAACCTGCGCGATCGCCTCGGAAATACGTATGGTTTGAAGAACGACGGCACGCACACGACGCAGGTCACGCCGATTTATTTGCTGACCAACGCGCTCGATCACATCGACGCGGAGTTCGCCGCTTACGCGAAGGCGAACCCGAGCGACGCCGCACGCCAGACGCAATGGCTCAGCGCGCGCTCGCAGCTGGTCGATCAATTTTTGAAGGTGAGCGGGGCCACGACGACGTCGGCGTTCGCCAATCAAGCGTTTCCGAAATTCTCGCCGGTGCTCATCGACACGCTCCGCGCGCAGCTGTTCGCGAATTGTCCAACCTCGTTCGCGCCGCCGTATCCGCGATGCGAATGGGCACGTACGCAGCTCACGCAAAAAATGGCGACGACCATCGGCGGACCGTCGTTCGCTGGCCTGATGGATGTCATCGACGCGATTCGCGCAGACAACAACGCGCGTCAGTCGACCGAAGCGCTTCTCAGCTATTTGCTCGACGCTGCCGCGCAAAACGACGCGCAGGCCTCGGTGCTCGCGTCGACCGCCGATCTGCTGCAGGTGCTCGGCGACGACACGAATTTAGTTCCGCTCTATCACGTGCTCAGTGAGGCAGCCGGCGCATCGATCAAAGATCAGGCTGGAAATGTCGTGCAATCGAGCATGGTGGACTCGAACCTCGCCTTGCTGTCGCTCATCGCGGCCTACGCAACGGACGCAAACGGCGCAGAAAATTGCGCGCTCGAGGTCGACCCCGACCAAGTCATGAACATCGCGCTGAAGAACATGGTGACGCCGCTGCCACCGCTCGCCGACGGCCTCACGCGCAAAACGCCACTCGAGGTGATCTTGGACGTCATCGACGACGTGAATCGTGTCGCTCCTGATCAAACCACCAAGCTCGCGCCGCCCGATTATGCGAACATCTCGGCCAACGTGAGTGACTTTTTGATCAACAAACAAAGCGGCCTCGAGCAGTTCTACGCGGTCGTCCGCACCGGCACCGAATGATCCAGCGCCTCGCTCGCGCGGCAATCGCGAGCACGACGACGATCGCCGTTACCCTGCTTTTTTCGGCAGATTCGCACGCGAGCGGTTTGTACTTTTCGGATCGCGGCGTTCGTCCGCTCGGTCGCGGCGGCGCGTTCGTCGCGGGCGCCGACGACATCGGTTCCACTTGGTACAACCCGGCCGGCCTCGCTGACGCGGGCACGAGCTTGCTCGCGGATTTTTCTTGGCTGAATTTTTCGGCGGAGTTCACGCGCCAAACGAACGTCACGGATTCGTCTGGCGCCATCCACACGTACACATTTCCGACGGTCAACGGATCTTCGCCGGTGATTCCAATCCCGACGCTCGGCGCGTCATACAATTTCGGAAAGAACAAAGAGTTCACCGCCGCGTTTTCGATCATCGCTCCGTACACCGCGATCACGAGCTTCCCGCAAACGCAGAACGGTCAGCCCGCGCCGTCGCGTTATTCGCTCATCTCGCTCGACGGCTCGTTGCTCGTCGTGCCGGGCGTTTATTTTGCGTGGAAACCGATCGAGCAAATTCGTTTGGGCGCAGGTCTACAAATGCTGACCGGCACGTTCAAGTCGACCATCGATTTTTCGGCGAGTGTTCCCGATCGCGTTCTCACCGCACCCGAAGATCCGAACTACGACGCGTACAGCCAGCTTTCGGTCGGTCCCATTTTCGCACCGAGCGCCAACGGCGGAGTCACGATTGTGCCGGACAAACACGTGCGGATCGGTGTGAGCGGACAATTACCGTTCGTCATCGACGCACCCGGAACCACGAACGTTCGCTTGCCCACCGCTGCCGTTTTCGACAACGCGCAACAGGTCGGCGACAACGTGCACGTTCGTTTCGAATTGCCGGCGGTGTTTCGCGCGGGCGTTGAGGTTCGGCCCACCGATGCGCTTCGTTTGGAGGCGACGTTCGTGCGCGAATTTTGGACGACGCATCACGCAATCGACATCAACATCGACAACGTCACGCTCACCGGCGTCACCGGCTTCCCGTCTCCGTTCAAGGTCGCCAACATTTCCATTCCGCGCAACTTCGACAACGCGAACTCCTATCGTCTCGGCGGCGAGTACACGATCCCGATTCAAAAAACCGACTACGCGATCGATATCCGCGCCGGCTTCAACTACGACCAGAGCGCGGTTCCGACGGCGTACCTTTCGCCGCTCACCATCGATCTCAACAAATACACGGTGTCGCTCGGCGGCGGTTTGCACATCGGAACGCATTGGCGCCTCGACGCCGTGTACGCGCATATTTTCACCGCCGACCAATACGTCGATCCCGCCATCGCGGCGTCGCCCCAGATCAACCCCGTCAAAGGAAATCCCACGGCGACCGGGTCGGTGAATGGCGGAACCTACAGCGCGCGCGCCGACGTCATCGGAGTCGGCGTAAACTACAAATTTTAGAAAGTCAGTCTGCCGATTTCGGAAGCGCGCTCGGCGCCGGCGCTTGCGGAAGCGGACCGAGCGCATCGGGCAAGGCCAGATTCGAATCGGGGAGCGGCGCCGACGGTCCGTTCGCGATCGCCGCGGCGTTTGCCGACGAGTTGGCCGGGAGATAAACGATGATCGAGTCGCCTTCGTTCAGCACGTCGGAGCGCGGACGGCGATTGATGCGTTCCATCGATGCCGTCGAAAGACCGTATTTTTTGGCTATGGAATCGAGACTGTCGCCGCTCTTCGCGAGCACCGTGATGCGCTTTCGATTTTTCTGACCGTCCCAAAACGTGAAGAAGTCGTCGGTGCCGACCGCAATCGTGCGCACGTCGTCTTCGTTCATCGCCACGACCTTCGACAAATTCGCGTCGCGCGGAACGAAGAGCTGCAGCGTCATGCCTTCTTGCAAACGCGCGACCGGATCGACCTCGTTCCAACGGCGAATGTCGTCGGTCGAAACTTGAAATGCACTGGCGATGTCGCGCAGCGTGTCGCCGGTGACCACTCGATAAAAGACGCGTTTGCGATCCGGATAAACGAAAACGTCTGCGGGAACGATCACCGTCGGCTTGTCGCCTCCTGCACTTGCCGAGGCAGCGGTCGAAGATGCCATCGCTCCGACCAAACCCTTTCCGCTCGGCGGAGGCAGAAGCAAAACCGTTCCGCCACGCACGACCTCACCCGGCAAAATCGCATTCACGTCGGCAACGCGCGACGCAGAGAGCCCGTGTGCTGAGGCGATCTGCTCGAGCGACTCTCCGAAGCGCACGACATAACGCTCGAGCGAGGAGGCGTCCTTTTTCCCCTTCGCCAAATTTTGAGTCGCGTTGGCCCCTTTGCCGCTCGGCACGCGCACGCGGTACGTCTGATGCGCTTCGTCGTCCGGCGATGTCGGTGGCGTGCGACCCGCGCGATACGCAAGATTCAAATCCGTGACTTCCTTCGTGGTGCATCCGGCTGCCGCAGCAACGCTCGAGAGCGAAGTCGCGGGCGGCACAGTCACTTCGTCGAACTCGGTCGGTGTGTCTGCCGAAACCGAATCGAAGCCAAAAACAGCAGGATTTCGACCGACAATGGCTGCCGCCAAAACCTTCGGAACGTAGAGCGTCGTCTCCCACGGAAGCGAGCCTTCGATCTCCGAGAGCGCCCAAAAATCGTTCGTGTTGTACTTGCGAACGATCAGCGCCATCGACGCGTAGCCCATGTTGTAACTGGCGATCGCCAAATCCCAACTTCCGAAACGGCGATGCAGATCGCTCAAAAAATCTGCAGCAGCTTCGGTCGCGGCAACGACGTCGAGACGATCGTCTTCCCAACGATCGACCGACAGTCCGTACTGACGTCCTGTCTCCGGCATGAATTGCCAAAGACCGAGCGCGCCCGCGGGTGAGCGAATCGCGGGATCGAATCCGCTCTCCACCATCGCCAGCCACAACAAATCATCGGGGATCGATTTCGACCTCAGTGTGCGCCGAACCGCTTCACGGTAGCGACCCGCACGACGCATCCACACCGCGATCATCGCGCGACCGCGCGGATCATTTTTGAAGAACTCCAAAAAGCGAACGACGCGCGGCTCCCAACGCACCGGTAATTCCGGCATGTCGAGCTTCGCCATCCACGACAAATCTCGCGCGCCTTCGGCGGCGGGCGGATCACTCGGCACGGGCGTCGGCGGCAAACCCGAAGCGTGCACTTGCGGAAGATCGAGCGACGCAGAAAGCGGTGACGGCAATTCGCTCGGCCACAGCGATCCGAAATTCGGCGACGCGGGCGGAAATAATTCACGCTCCGCATTCGCCAATGCCTCGAGCTCGGCGCTCTCTGCGCCCATCGTCACGTCTTCTGCGGTCGGTCCGCCCGCGATCTGTCTTCGCACATTCGGATCAGCCGTGTGCGAGCGCCCTGCCCCTTTCGTGCCCTCTTTCGAGCCCGGCGCATGAGATTTTGCCGGTTTTTTGGCTGTAGAAGTGGGCGGGGTTTTTAAGTGCGGTGTTGCCGAACCCGTCGTATGGGTGGTTGGTGGAGGCGAAATCGTGACGTTGGATCCGGCGGCAAACGCTGCAGGCGCAGTCGCGGTGAAGATCAACGCGGCCCAGCCGAACACGGAAAAACGGCGAGCCATTGCGTATGAAAATCGCACTTTGACGATCCGCGGTCAAATTCCCGAAGGCAAGCGGACGGAGACGCTTACGTATGCCGGGTGACGACGAAGCCGACTGGGATGCCGAGCTGGTCCGCATTCTCGCGTGCGCTCGCGATTTCTCTGGTGTCGACTTTTCGAGCTACCGCCCTTCGACGATGAAACGGCGAACCGCGCTGCGCATCGGAATGACGCAAGCGCCGACCGCCCGAAGCTACCTGGAAAAAATTCAGAGCGACCCGAACGAGATGCGCGCGTTGGTGGATGCGCTTCTGATCAAGACGACATGGATGTATCGCGAGCCCCGCACGTTCGAGCTCCTGAGGTCACGTGCGTTACCGGACCTGTTTGCGCAACGCGCTGAAGAAGGCGCGCACTCGATTCATGCTTGGGTTCCCGCGTGCTCGAGCGGTGAAGAGGCCTACACGCTCGCAATGTGCCTCGACGAAGCCCGATCGCAAACAGGCCTTGAATTTCAGCTGATCGCGAGCGATGTCGACCAAGGCGCGCTCGCGAAGGTGAAGGCCGCGCACTATGCGGATGCGTCATTCGAGTCGTTGCCTCCGGATTTCGCGCAGCGTTATCTCGTCCCGAGCAGCAGCTCGCCAGGGTCGGGCGCGCGCGTGTCGGACGAAATTCGGTCACGCGTCGTGGTCGCGCATCACGACGCGCTTCGTTCGGATCGCCTTGCTCCGCGCGAGGCAGGCGTCGCGTCGTTCGACGTGATCTCGTGTCGCAACCTCATGGTTTATCTGAAGCCGCATGCGCAAGAAGACCTCATGACGCGTTTGCAGAAGACCTGCATGCCGGGGTCGCTCGTGGTGATCAGCGATTCGGAATCGGTCCGAACGGCTACCGACGCTCAGTCCGAGCGTCCCACACTCGTTGCAATCGAGGCTAAAATACCGGTGTTTCGCGTCGAGTAAAAAAGGCTCAGCGTTTGAGCTCGGGAAACGGCGGACCTGGGCGCGCATAAAAGTAGCCCTGCAAAATATCGCAGCCGAGCTTGCAGACGACGTCGCGCTCGTCTTGGGTTTCGACGCCCTCGGCGACCACTTGAATGTCGAGCTCTTTGCAAAGCGAAACCATCGAGCCGACGATGCGTTGACGAACCGTCGAGTTGTGGATGTCGCGCACGAGCGACATGTCGAGCTTTACGATTTCGGGCTCGAGCGCGGCAAAGCTGGTGAGACCGGCGTAACCCGCACCGAGATCGTCGACCGCAATTCTGTAGCCCATATATCGAAGAACGCTGATGCGCGCGTTGATGTCGACGACGTTTTCGATCGTCGCGCGTTCGGTGACCTCGAGCACGACGCGATCCGCGATCTTGGAAAGCGGCGAGCCGGCTTCAAACAGCTCGGCGTCGAGCAGATCGTTGGTGTGCAAATTCACGAACAAAGAAGTGCCGGCCGGGGCGCGCGAAAATGCATTCGCTGAAAGCGTGCGAACACGTCGTCCCAAATCGTGAAGCCGATTCAAACGCTCGGCTGCGGCGAGCAATGCGCCGGGGTTCGAAAGCGATGGCTCGGTGCTGCGCAGCAAGGCTTCGTATCCAAAGATGCCGCCGGCTCGCGTGACGAGCGGCTGATAAACCATGTGCACGCTCTCGAGCGCGCGCGAAAAACAGGCTTCCAAGCCGACGAGATCACCCGCCGCGAGTGAGCTACCGCCGACAGCGCGCAAGGCTTCGCGTTTGATGCGCGCCATTTTGTGGAGACGTGATGCGCGACGAACGGCATCGACGATCGCCTCATTTTTTACCGGCTTTACGAGATATTGGAGCGCGCCGAGCTGCACGGCCTCGGTGGCCGTTTCGATGCGAGGGCTGCCGGTCATGAGAATCACTGGCACGTCCAAGTCGTACGCGCGAATGATGCGAAGTAGATCGACGCCAGAGGTTTTCGGCAGCTCGATGTCGGTGAGGATCACCTCGTACGCGCCGAGCGAAAGCTTGTGCAGCGCCTCGTCGCCGTCGTGTGCGATCGAGACCTCGAAACCTGCGCTCGTCAAAATGCGACTCATCGAGCGGGCAAGCGCGGCGTCATCCTCGACGACCAAGACGCCTTTGGCGTCCACCTCAGCGCTGCTGGTGACGGGCTTGGTGTCGAGGCTGATCATTGGGCGGCCGTGCTTTGCAAAACGGTACCGATTGCGCTCAGTAATTCTTGTCGTGCGACGGGCTTCGTCACGTACGCGACGCAACCGGCCTCGAAGGCCAATTCGCGATCGCCGGTCATGGCTTGCGCGCTGACGGCAATGACGGGAGTCGCGTTCGTTCGGGGGTCGTCCCGAAGCAGACGCGTGGCGTCCAAGCCGTTCATGTCTGGCATTCGAATGTCCATCAAGATCACCATCGGCGCCGCCTCTTGAGCCATACGGATCCCATCACGTGCGCGTTCAGCCTCTGTGACCTCAAATCCTGCAGATTCGAGCATTGCCCGCAAAACACTGCGGTTAATGGCACTGTCGTCGACCACTAAAATGCGTCGTTTGCCCGGGGCGGGGGCAGCGCCACACAGGCCGGAGATGGCATCGAGGAAGCCGGCGCCAGTCATGACGCCCTTTTCTGCGACGAGATCGACCATCTTTTCGAGGCCCGTTCGCTCGCTCGTGCTGAGATCGCGGCCGGTGAGGACGACGATGCGAATTGGTTTTTCGGGTCGTGACGCTGTCTCGCCAGCACGCACTTGCTCGATCAGAGTAAATCCGGACATCGATGGCAGGCCGAGGTCGACGATCAGCAGATCCGTATTCTGATTCTTCATCGCCGCAATCGCCGCTTCGGCTGTTCCGAGTACACTTACGTCGTGACCGGCTCGGCCTAAAATTTCCTGGGTTGCGCGCGCATGTTTCGCGTCGTCTTCGACGATGAGCACTCGCTGCCTCGGACCACGAACGACGGCGGTATGAAGACCCGAGGTCGTACGCGCGACCGCCGGTTTCGGGCGGCCGTCGATGGCGGTCGCCGAAATCGGGAGAGTGAAATGAAACGTGGCCCCCTTTCCGACGTCGCTCTCCACGCCGATTTCACCGTGCATCAATTCGACGAGCCGCCGCGAGATGGAGAGACCGAGCCCCGCGCCACCTGCAGCTTTTCCGACCTTGAGCTGAGAGAACGGCGCGAACAATTTCTTCGCGTCGTCGCGCGAGATTCCTGGTCAAGCGTCCGCTACCTCGATGCGCACGTTTTGATCTTTGACGCGCGCGCGGATCGAAACCGCGCCAGCAGCGGGCGAGAACTTGATGGCATTCGACAGCAGATTGACCACCACTTGACGAAGGCGATCCGGATCGGCGATGGCGCGCAAAGAGTCGGAAATATCGGCAGAAATGCGCACTTTTTTTGCTTCCGCGATCGGCGCCATCAACGCGAGCGCATCTTCGACCGGCGCGCGCAAGTCGATCGACGAGAGCTTGAGCTCGATGCGTCCGGCTTCGATGCGCGAGAGATCAAGGATGTCGTTCACCAACGTGAGCAACTGCCGACCGGCCGCCGAGATGTCGACGATGCGTTCGCGTTGCGCGTCGTTGAGCTTTCCGTAGGTGTCGCCAATCAGTAGCTCCGAAAAACCGAGCACCGCATTCAGCGGGGTCCGAAGCTCGTGCGACATGTCGGAGAGAAACTCGCTCTTCAGGCGCGATCCTTTTTCCAGCTCCGTGTTGGAGAACGAGAGCTCCTTCTGTTTGTCGACGAGCTCCTCGGCTTGTGCCTGCAGCTCTTCGCCCTGCGCGCGAAGCTCCTCCATCTGCGCGCGTAGCTCGTCGTTCGCCGAAGCGAGCGCGGTGCCGAGCGACTTCACGCGGTCGGTCGAAATGACATTTTCGAGCGCGAGACCCAAGCGTTCGACGGCGGACTGAAGATCGGCGGTCTCCTCGAGCTTGTCGCCGACGATCTCGACGAT
>JBDTFL010000542.1:0-4789 GCA_039937955.1 Polyangiaceae bacterium
CTCGTGGGCCGTTGACTCGGAGGCGGCTGACTCGCGCTCATGGGCGGAGGCGCAATGCTTTCGCTTCCGGGCACCACGAGCATTTCTTCGACGGCTGACGGCGGTGGCTTCGTCGTGTCGCCGATGCCCGCTTCACCGGGAACGACGCCCGTTTCATTCGCGGTCTGTTCGTCGAGCGGCACGTCGAGCGCATCGGCCACCGGCAGGAGCAAACCTTCGAAATACAATTTCGAGATCGTCGAGAGCGTCGACAGATCTTCGAACGGCGATTCGTCGACGACGCGCATCAGTGAGCGCTTACCGTCGAAAAGGCGCAAAATACCGTTCAATTCGTCAGGAATTTCATTCAGGCGCTCGAGCAGCTGCGCGTGATCGATTTCGAAAATCGTCGACAGCGGCGGGAGCTGCTCCATGAGCCGACCCCATTCGTCGACGCGGCGCATTCCCTCCATCAGGATCCCTTGAGTAGAGGTCTCCATGATGTCGTTGTTCTTCACGGTCGAGAACTCGACCTCGAACTCCGCTTCGTTCCAGATGAGCGCGCGATAGATCGCTTCTTCGCCACGCAGACGTCCCATGTCGGCGTCGACGATTTTTCCTTCGCGGAAATAAACGTGACCGAGCTGCGTCTGGGTTTTTAGATGCACGATGCCGCTCTTACGCGAGACCTCGAAGGTCTGCAGAAGATCGACGACCGCCATGTCTTGGATCGATCCGGAAAAACGCGTGCGACCGCCGGTAGTGTGACGCGTCGCGAATGAATCATGCGTGCGCCTGGCGATCAGCAAATTCACACGCGCGATCAGCTCACGAACGAAGATCGGTTTGGTGAGGTAGTCCTCGACGCCGAGCTCGAGCCCGCGGATTTTGTCCTCGACCGATTTTTGGCTCGTCAGAAATACGACAGGAATGCTCGCCCACTCGGCGCGCTCTTTGAGACGACGCACGAGCGCGTAACCGTCGAGCTTCGGCAAACGCGTGTCCGACAAAACCAAATCCGGCGTCGAGAGCTCGAGCTTCGTGAGCGCGTCCGCACCGTCGACTGCGGTCGTGACGCTGTAGCCGGCCTTGCGCAAGCTCACTTCGAGCACGCGAAGGCTGCGCGGATCTGCGTCGACTAGGAGCAGCTGCTGCTTGGCCACGGGGGAGCGATCTTACTATTTGCTCCAGGGATCGGGAAAATCCCCTGCTCGCGTGGGCTGTTTCGCCGTTTGCGCACTTAGTGGCGTGCTTACGGAAGTGGCTGAATCTCGCGGGTGCGGTGACGAATGCAGCGCCGAAACAGGCATTGCGGTGATTGCCGCGGGGTCGGCCGAATTCGTCGAAATGGGTGCGAGGATCACTGCGTCGACGCTTTTTTGAGCGGGCGTCGCGCTCGGAATTGGCGAAATCGACGTGGCGTTGGACGCGGCAATCTGGAAGTCGGGCGCCTTGTTGGTCTCATGCGCGAGCGCGATCAGGAGCAATGTTCCGGTCAGGGCGACCGCTCCACCGATCATCGCGGTGCGTGCGCGCGAGCGAACCGGAAGCTGCGCGAGCATCGCCGCCGTGGTTGGACCCGGTCCGGAATCGAATCGTTCCGTGGGAGCGAACACGCCGACTTTTTCGTCTGACGACTCTCCCGAAGACAGGCTCAGCGCCGCCTTCTCAATCGCGGTTGCAAACGACTCCATCGTCAAAAATCGGTCGTCTGCTCGCTTGGCCAGCGCGCTCATGATCACTTTGTCGAGCTCGGGGGTGATCGACGAAAGAAGCGTGCTCGGCTTTCGTGGCGTCTCTGTCATGTGTTTGTGGAGCACCTCCATATAGGTGTCGGCTTCGAACGGAACGTTGCCGATCAGCATCTCGAAGAACAAAACGCCGAGCGCATAAATGTCGGCGCGATGATCGAGCTGTTGTCCGGCGGCTTGCTCGGGCGACATGTAATGAGGCGTGCCGTAGACGATGCCGGTCTTCGTGATGCGGCTTGCACCGATCACCATCGCAGCTCCGAAATCGACGACCTTCACTTCGACTGCGCCGAGGCTCGGCTCACGCACGAAGATGTTTTCAGGCTTTAAATCACGGTGAACGATGCCTGTTGCGTGAGCGGCACCCACCGCACGCGCAATCTTCGCAGCGATGGCGCACGCGAGAAGTGGCTCAATCGATTTGCGACCGTGCAGCATCGCTATGAGCGACGAGCCGGTGAGCAACTCCATGACGAAGTATGGACGCCTGTCGGGCAGCCGACCGAAATCGGTGATCTCGACGACGCCGGGATGATGCACGCTGGCTGCGGCTTTTGCTTCACGCGTGAACCGCTGCGCGAGCTCTTCGCGTGCCATGTCTTTGCGGAGAACCTTCATTGCGAACAAACGCTCGAGCGTTGCGTGGCGAACTTTGTAGACGGTGCCCATGCCGCCCTCGCCGATCGCAGCGAGCACGCGATAGCGATTGTCGATCGTTTGGCCGACGAGCTTGTCGCTCTCGGGATCCCACTCTCCGACCTCCAGCTCGAGCCCGTCGAACGGACAGAAGCGCGCATCGACGCTGTAGCGTTGTCCGCATTCCGGACACGCGCGCAGCTGATGCCGCAAGTCGAGCGTCTTAGCCATCGCTCGCCGCAGCGTCGGCGATTGCATCCGCTTTCGCATCGTCGATCGACGCGTCGTCGGTCGAAGCGTCGTCTTCCGGCAACGGCGAAACGCATACGCCTTGCACGCAAGCGAGATCATGGGCGCAGTCTTTGTTGCGTGTGCACGGCGCATTCGCGCCATATTCCGGTGAGTCCACTTCACCGCACCCAGGACCGCGCAAAAGTCCGACGAAGATCGTCGCGAGTGCGAGCCCCTTGATCACAACGCGATCATAGCACTCGGCGGACGCCGTGTTCTTCTGCCCAACCTTCGCGGCGGCGTCATCTTGGCCGACACGCCACTCGCCTATTTCACTTCGACGAAATGACCGGAACGACGCTCGCGGATTCGAGCGGTCACCACCACGACGCCACGAGCTCGATGATTTCACTCGGACAATCGGGCGCATTTCCTGGGTCAGGAGCCGCGGCGCATTTCGATGGCAACGCGTTCGCCTCTATTCCCGACAGCGTGAGTGACAATTTTCATGGTATCGATTTTCTCGATCGCCCGCTGGTGATCATGCAACGCGAGAACGACCCGACCGACGACACCCAAGCCATGACGCCGGGGCCCGGGATTCCCGACGCGACCGGGTGGCATTATCTCGTCGCGACGTACGACGGATCGACGATCGACATTTACGTCGACAACGTGCTCGCCGGAACGAGCGGATCGACGACCACGCTTCCGGTTACGAACGTGCAGCTCTTGATCGGCGCCGAGGACACGAGCGTCGGCAACGGCCTCGTCGGGTCGATGGACGAGGCCGCTATTTACACGACGGCGCTGACGCTCACGCAGCGAAGCACGCACTTCGCCGCTGCGAAATAAGCGTAAAACTAAGCCTGTCAGCCGCCCGACGGTGCTGCGGCAGGAGGCGGCGGTGCGTTCGTCGACGTGCCACATCCTGGACAGAACTTCGCGTTCGCTCCGACCTCACCACCGCATGACGTGCAGAATTTTTTCGGCTGCGCGAGGGCGGTTCCGCATTCTGCGCAGAACTTTCCTTGCGGTTGATTCGCGTGACACTTCGGGCACTGCACGCTGCCGCCCGCCGTCGGTTGAAACTGCGGAGGCTGTCCGAATTGCGGCTGCTGCTGTTGCTGTTGCATTCCGCCGCCCATGGCCGCGCCCATGCTTGCACCAATGGCGGCTTGCGCACCGAGCGCCGCGATTCCGCCGCCGACGCCGTGCTCTGCCATTCCTTGACCTGCGCCGATCATCGCTTGGCCAGCGGCGTAGTTTTGATAATTGCCCGCGAGCTCTTTGACGTAGCGCGAGTCTTGTCCAAACTTTTGATCGAGCGCGAACTGCGCGGACGCTGCGTCGGCTTGCGCACCGGCGACACTGATCTGTTTCACCTTCACCGCGCGCTGGGCCTTCGCGATTTCGGCGTTGGCCTCGACAAGGCGCTGACGATCGTCGTCGCTGAAATTGATGTTGAACGAGCCCATCTGGTAGATGCGCGCGCCGATGTCGTTCAAATCAGGCGATTTCTGCGTGAATGCTGCGGCGAGCTTTTGCGTGAGCGAAACCGCTTGAAGCACGCTCTTGCCCTCCACCTCACACAGCTCACCGAGCGTGGTCTTCACGCCGTTCATGAAGAGCCCTTTGATCCAATCGTCGCTCGCCGGATCTTCTCCTGCGGCCTGACCATGGAAGCCGACCACGTAACGAACCGGATCGATGATGACGAGCGAGAACTCGCCGAAGATGCGCGGGTTCACTTGCTCGCCCGTGAGCGGGTCGATCATGTCGCCGACCGGACCGCCGAACGGAATGCCGCGCTTCGGCGTGGTGCGAACGAAATAAATTTCGCAGATGAAGACCTGACCGCCCGTGAAGCTGTTCACGATGCGATTCAAGAACGGAATGTTCTGCGTCTGCAGCGTGTGACGACCCGCCGGAAGAACGCCGACCACCGCACCGTCTTTGAAGAAGACCGCGCACTCGTCGCTGTCGACGGTGAGCTGCGAGTACATTGGAAAGTTCTGATCAGGATGCTTGTAGACGAGCAGCGGTTTGGCCTGGTCGGGGCGCGCGATCATCATTTCCTTCACGCCCTGCTGCACGAAATTGAACACGCCCATCGTCTCGGCTCCTTTGCCTTTCGACGACGACGAGTTCGTCGCCGTCGAAGTAATTTTGCTACGTTCTTGGACGAAGTC
>JBDTFL010000543.1:0-5306 GCA_039937955.1 Polyangiaceae bacterium
AGAGCGACCGGACGCTTCGGTCCAACGTGCTCGCCGCGGTAGACGATGCTCGTGTGCCCTTCCGCCGCCAGACTCTGCACGAGGAAATGTCCCGCAAGAGTCTTGCCGACCAAGCTCAGCGGGTCGCCCGGCGCGCTTGTGGTCACTCAACGAGAATACAGGAACCGCCGCGAACCCTAGTGCCTTTTACGGCGCGTCGCCGATCTGTACGACGTAGCTCACAGTGGCGACGCGATCATCGAGCGGATTGTTCGGCGGAGCCACCGTACCCGCCGAGCTGCTGTTGTCGAAGATCACGTAATACTGGCCTTTTGGTGCAGTAAACGTGCGCTTGTACTGAACACCTGGCTGCGACACATCACTAAGTAGCGGCTGTCCCGCAAGCGGCCCGATCGCGGCGTAGCTCAAGTAATAACCGATCGATTGGTCGCCGAGATTGCGATCCATCACCATCACGTCGATCGGAAGGCCGTCCACGGTCGCCGTGATGAAGATTGCGCGGCCGTCGTCCTCGACTGCGATGGGCCCCAAAAAATCGCGCTCGTTTTGATGAACCTCGACGCGCGCGTCTTCGTACGTGATGCGCCCATCACCGTGCACGTCGAACGGCTGCACCGGTTTCTTTCCCTTGTCGATGATGCCGATGCTGAACTGCGCGCTCCCGCTCGAATCACGAATGACCGTGAATCCTGCTGCCAATTGCGTCGAGAGCAGCTGCTTTCCCATCTGGTCGGCCATCGGCGACATGGAGTTCACGAGACTCGCGATCGGTTGCTCGATCAGCTTCGTCGTGAATCCGGATTGCTGAACGTTCTTCGTGCGGAAGTACGCGTACATCGTCGAGCCATCCATCAAAAAATCTTGGTCGTACTCGACGGTGCCCGAGCTCGTGAAGCTCACCTTCTTGCTCACGTTCGTGAACGCATAACCCTCACCGGAAAAGCTGATGACCAAGTCGCCGTTGTCGAGCTGCTTCTGCGCGCACTGCCGCGGATAAAATCGTCCGATGTTCGGCGCGTCTGCGGCGAGCGTGAGCGGCGCGTCGTGCGTCGTCATCTGCTGACAAAACTGATCGAGGCCGTACTGCAAAATCGCCCGACGCAGCGAGCGATTTCCCGGGTCGTTGATCGCGCCCGGCATCACGCCGAGCAGACCTTGTCCGGTGCCCGCGCATGATGCGCAGCCAGGTGCCGAAACAGCCAAAAACGCGAGTGGAAGCCACACAGAAGAAGTCAGGCGCCACTTGGAAAACATGACCAATCGGTATCATGTAATCTCGCACGCATGAGCAAAGTTGCGGTGCTCGGTTCGGGCTCGTGGGGTACAGCGCTGGCGAAGGTCCTCGCTGAAAAAGGCGACGAAACGCATCTCTGGACGCGTCGGCAAGAGCTCGCAGATGCGGTGAACTCGTCGCACGTAAATGAAAAGTATTTGCCGGGCGCACGACTGCCCGACAACTTGATCGCCACGACCGACATGAAGACCGCGCTCGCCGGCGCGAGCATGGTCGTCTTCGTTGCGCCGAGCCATGCGACCCGCGAGGTCGCGAAAATGGCTGCAGAATACATCCCTCAAAATTCGAGCGTGGTGAGCGCTACGAAAGGGATCGAAAACGAGACGCTCAACTTCATGGACGAGGTGCTCGAGCAAGAGCTGCCGGAGTACGCGCGCAAGCACCTCGCATACTTGAGCGGGCCGTCCTTCGCGAAAGAGCTCGCCGCGCATTTACCGACCGCGGTCGTCATCGCGTCTCGTCATCGCGAAACCGCCGATCACGTGATGCGCCGTTTTCATGCGCCGTATTTGCGCCTTTATTCGAGCGAGGACGTCATCGGCGTCGAGTGCGGCGGCGCTTTGAAAAACGTGATCGCGATCGCCGCAGGTGCCATCGACGGTCTCGGTCTCGGTCACAACACCCGCGCGATGCTCATCACGCGTGGCCTCGCGGAAGTCGCGCGTCTCTCACTCGCGCGAGGTGGATCGGCGCTCACGCTCGCGGGTCTCGCAGGCATGGGAGACCTTGTTTTAACGTGTACCGGTGAGCTCTCCCGAAATCGCACCGTCGGTATGGAGCTCGGCAAAGGTAAAAAGCTCGCACAAGTTTTGGCGGGGCTCGGTCACGTCGCCGAAGGCGTGAAAACCTCGAAGAGCGCATACGACTTGAGCGTGAAGCTGAACGTCGACATGCCAATCACCAAAGAAGTTTACCAAGTTCTTTACGAGGACAAATCGGTCGACAAAGCAGTCGTCGATTTAATGAGCCGCGATCTCGTACAAGAATTCGAGCACGCGTAAATCGCCGACGTCGCACGTCAGACTCTGATTTCAGATCTCGGATTTCCGATTTGCGCTCTCTATCGCGGCGGTCCGCTGCTCGTCGAGCAAACGCTGACCTCAAGCAACACGTACAAGAGCGCTTTTTCTTGCGGCAAAAACTCGGTCGACCCGCCGCCGGTCACGCCTTCCGTGTGGTACGTGCTGAAGAGAACGCGTCCGCATCCGTCCTCGAAGCTCACGGTGTTCGCTGTTTCACCGTCGGGCGACGTGCCTGCGATCCAAACGTGCGGCGTGACCGTCGTCGGATTTCCGTCGGCGTCGGTCGTTGCCACGGAGTTCACTTTGTCGATGATGCTCCAGTTGCCTTCGGTCGTGACGCTCGAGATGCCTTGAGCGCTCAGCCAGTCTTTCATGTCGGGATCGATGGTCGTTGCGGGCGCGTCGTACTCACCGATACAGCCGCCGCCGAATCCAGGCGTGCCGAAATTGAAGCTCAAATATTGCGGCCATCCTTGATGCACGTACTCATACGACCAATCCGTGACGTACAGCTTTCCGCCTGATTTTACGTAGTTTTGGAGGTTCGTGATGTACGCGCCCTTGCTCGAGTAACCGTCGTCACACGACGAGCAACCGCGAAAAACGAAATGGTATTGCGCGAGCTTCGTCGGATCCGAGAGCAGCGCTTCTTGCGAGTTCGCTCCGCCCGAGCCTTCGGTGAACTCGTCGAACGATCCTGCGAGCCCGAGCTTGCCGAGCGTCTCGTCGATCTTGTCGTACTCGGCGTCGATGAGCGCCATCTTCGGAATGTCGTCGCCACCGGCCTTGTCCATTTTTCCGGGCAGCGTCGTCATCAGCTTGTCGACGGTTTGCGTTCCAGCCTTCGGCGTGAGCTCACGCACGCGGCGGAACTGTCCTTTTTGCACGACCAAAAATAAATCTTCAGACGGCGCAGCCAACGAGAACGTGCCGTCCGCTGCGGTGGTGGCGAACGTTCCGTCAGGAAGCGAGATGCATTTGTCGCAATAGGTGCCATCCGGAATCGGACCGGGCGCGGCGTGCGCGTAATAGACGAGCGCTCCCGCGATCGGGATTGTGCCCTCCGGCGCGTAGACGGTGCCGTTCAACGTGGCGGTCGGTTGCGCGAGGCCTGCTTCGGTGGCGAGGCCTGGTCCGGTTTGCGATCCCGCGTCGGTCACGGTCGCGTCGAAATTCGATCCGGCTTTGGATCCGCTGCATGCGCCGATCGCGATGATTCCCGCGGAAACAACCACCCCCACTGCTGCTCGTTTCATCGACATTCGTGTGTCCTCGTTTGCTGGCGTGCTGCTTAGCAGTCGAACGTCGACCGAAAGCGCCAACGGACGGCAACCGCACGCCATCCGCAAATCGAAGTGGCGCTCCTAGCAAGACGATGTGCGACACGCACGTACAAATTCCAAAAAATTGGAGCTTTTTCCGTTTTCGCGAACGGCTCGCGACGTGTCGCGCAAAAGTCGCGGTGGGTCGCGCGTAAAAAGCCGCGCGGAAGCGGCGCGCGAATATGCGAAGCTCTCGAGTCATGGGACTTACGGAGAGTCGGCTTAAGCTCGTCGCACCGTTGCTCGTTCTTTTTTGCGGTGTGCTAAGCGCACGCGACGCCAGCGCGCAGCAACCGCCGCCGCAACAGTTCCCCCCGCAGCAACAGCAGTTGCCTCCGCAGCCATATCCTCCGCAGCCATATCCGCCGCAGCAGCAGGCGCCGTATCCGCAACAGTACCCGCCGCAGCAGTACCCTCCTCAACAATATCCGCCGCAGCCGTATCCGCCGCAGCCCTATCCGCAACAGCAGATGCCTCCGCAGCAGTACCCGCCGCAGCAATATCCGCCGCAGCAATACCCTCCTCCGCAATATCCACCGCAGTACCCGCCGCCGGGTTATGCGCCGCAGCCCATCGCGCCGACGCCTCCGCCCGTGAGCACGAAGCGGACGAGCGACGAAATGGTTTTCTTGTATGGTACAAGTATTTTATACGGCGCCGGCTCGGGCATTTGGGTCGATTCGCTCGCGGGTCTGAACGATCCGGGGCTCGCCATCATCATGCCGATCGCGTTCGGAGCCGCAGCTCCCGTCGGCGTTTATTTTTGGGACAACTACGCGCAGTTCGATCGCGGCGTCCCTTCATCGATGGCGGCAGGCATGACGCTCGGCGCGCTCGAAGGAATGGGGATCGCAGCCGTGCAATGGCAGTACACGCAAAACGGATCCTGTCCTCCGTGCTCGTCGTGGTCGTTCAAAGGTGAGACGACTTCCACGTGGCTCGTTTCGACGGGCGGCGGCGTCGGAGGATTTTTCTTCGGCGAGTGGCTGAAGCCCGATCCGCGCAGTCTCGGATTCATCGCGAGCGGCGCCGGTTGGGGAGCGGTCGGCGGCGCGCTCTTCGGCGCTGGCGTTACGAAGACGCATGACGATTGGAAAGACGGCGCGGCGATCGTCGGGCTCGTCGGGTACAACGTCGGTCTCGTCGGTGCGGGCGCGCTCTCTACGTTTTGGACGCCCTCGTGGGCGACGCAAAAATACATGTGGCTCGGTTGGCTCGCTGGCACCGGCGCCAGCATGCTCGTGTATCCGTTCTATCTTTTCGGTGACTCGCAAGACTGGAAGCACGGGCTCGTTGCGAACTCACTCGGCGGTCTCGCCGGAGTTGCGGTCGCCGGAGCGCTCACTGCAAATCTCACCGACAGCAATGGAACCGCTATTTACAAGCCGCCATTTCAATTGGGCGTGCAGCCAGCGCCGCAGCTCACCGCGTCGATGCTCGCCGGAACCCAGGTGCAACGTCTTCCGGTCGGCGGACAAATGCTGACGGCCTTCGGACAATTTTAAATTCGCGGACGTGTCCGAATCGGAATATCGCAGCGACCAAACAGCGGCACGCGCGCGCGTTGCTGCTCTGGAGGACGAGCTGCGCGATCTCGAAGCAGTCGCGAAATCACCGCCGGCTCCAGACCGGGCGTCGTCCGAAGAGAAAAATAAATTACGCGACAGC
>JBDTFL010000544.1:0-5700 GCA_039937955.1 Polyangiaceae bacterium
CATCCGAGTGCGCATGTCTGCGGCGTCGCCGTTCCGCATGCTCCGTTGTTGCAGCTCGCTTGATTTTGCGCGACGCCGGCGGCGCACGATCCAGCGGCGCCACATGCAACCGTCGGATACGTGCATGATGCAGCTGTTTTTCCGTCGCATGTTCCCGCGCAGGTTCCGCTCGGATCACCAGCGCATGCCGCATGGTGAGGCGCGCCCGTGACGGCGGTACACGTTCCTTCGTGACCAGAGACGTCACATGCTTCGCATTGGCCGTCGCATGTGCGGTCGCAGCAAAAATCGTCGACGCAAGATCCGCTGCCGCAGCTGTTGTCGCCGGCTTTGCAGGATTTTGCGGACGTCGATCCTTCGGTGCCGCCATCGCCGGATCCGCCCGTGCTTATTTGCGTCGGATCGTCGCCGACGCATGCAGCAATGGCGACGATTGCCGTGACGCCGCCGAAAAGCCCCAAAAACAGCCCTGATTTGCGCGAAGCCAAGCCCATGCTTCAAAATTAGCAGGGCCCCAGTGAAAGCGGGGCTTCGCGTCGCACGAAACTACCTTTTATTCAGGAAGCACCATCGCGCCGGCCACGGTTTCGCCGGTGGATGCGTCGACCAAAACGAGCGCGCCGGTTGCGCGACGATCGCGATATGCGTCGACGCAAAGTGGTGCCGACGTTTTCAAACGCACACGCCCCAAGTCGTTCAAGCCGAGCGTTCCGGTGAACGGAATTTCTGCGCCGGTCAAAACGTCGAAGGTTGCGTCGACGCTTTCGAGGGTGGCTTTCACCTCACGGGTGGTGTGTCGAAGCCAATACGTGCCGCCGACACGCGCTGGCGTTTCATGAAGCCACGTGATGCTTGCCTCGATTTCTCGGGTGATCCGCGGTCCATCGTCCAGCGCCACGATCATGTCGCCGCGCGAAACGTCGATGTCGTCCTTCAAATGAACGGTGGCGGAAACTCCCGCGGTCAGCTCGGCAACATCGCCGCGTGCCGTTTCGATTTTCGTGATGGTCGTCTCGCGGCCCTTCGGTGCCACGCGCACTTGCTGTCCGACGCTTAGCGTTCCGGAGGCGAGGCGACCGGCGTAACCGCGATAATCCGGATGGTCGTCACTTTGCGGACGAATCACCCATTGCACCGGAAAACGTGCGCCCGCGTCGAGCTGCTCGTCGTTCGGAAGCGATTCCAAATGCTGAAGCAGAGGAGGGCCGTCGTACCAAGGCATCGCGCGCGTGGGCTCGACGACGTTGTCGCCGGTGAGCGCCGCAACCGGAACGAACGAGACGTCGACCGGCCTCAGATTCTTCGGGAGCGCGCTCAAGTAAGCGGTGACGTCGTCGCGCACGCGCACGAAGACTTCGTGACTGTGATCGACCGCGTCCATCTTGTTGATCGCCAAAACCAGGCTTTTAACGCCCAAAAGACGCGCAACGAAGAGATGCCGGCGCGTCTGCTCCGTCATGCTTTTGCGCGCGTCGATGAGGACGATCGCGACTTCTGCGGTGGAGCAAGCAGTAACGGTATTGCATGTATACTGCACGTGTCCGGGCGCGTCGGCCAATACGAAGCGGCGCTTGGGCGTCGCGAAATATCTCCATGCCACATCTATCGTGATGCCTTGCTCGCGTTCCGCGCGGAGACCATCGGTCAAGAGCGCGAGATCGGTGCGACCGAGCCCGCGGCGTTTGCTCGCTTCGTCGACGTGCGCGATCTGATCGGTCATGAGCGATTTCGAATCGAACAACAGTCGCCCGATCAACGTGCTTTTTCCATCATCCACGCTCCCCGCCGTTGCGCAGCGGAGAGGCTTGGTGTCGTTCGCGCTCATTAAAAATATCCTTCGCGTTTTCGATCTTCCATTGCCGCCTCGGAGAATTTGTCGTCGGCACGCGTGGCTCCGCGTTCGGTGACGGTTGCCGAAATCGTCTCTTCCAAAATGCCTTCGATGGTCGTCGCATCGGAGCGAACCGCGCCCGTGCAGGTCGCATCTCCGACGGTTCGAAAGCGAACTCGCGTGATGATCGGTCTTTCGCCGGCCAAGTGAGTGAGATGCGGACCATTCGCGAGCAGCATGCCGTCGCGCTCGATCACCTCACGGGTGTGCGCGTAATAGATCGATGGAACGTCTATTTTTTCCGCGTGGATGTATTCCCAAACGTCGAGCTCGGTAAAATTCGAAATTGGAAAGACGCGCAAATGCTCGCCTCCGCGAAGGCGCATGTTGAAGACGTCCCAAAGCTCGGGGCGCTGGCTCTTCGGATCCCATTGGCCGAGGTCGTCGCGCACGCTCACGATGCGCTCTTTGGCGCGCGCACGATCTTCGTCGCGGCGGCCGCCTCCGAATGCGACGTCGAATTTGTGATCGCGGATCGCGTCGAGCAGCGTGACGCTCTGAAGCGCGTTGCGTGATGCGCGCGGTCCGGTGACGTCGGCGACACGACCTTTTCGGATCGACTCTTCGACGCTCGCGACCAGAAGCGGAACGTCTGCCGCTTTCAAATACGCGTCGCGAAATGCGATGACCTCCGGAAAATTGTGACCGGTGTCCACATGCATGACGGCGATCGGCAGCCGCGCCGGAGCGAAAGCTTTGCGCGCGAGGTGAAACGTTAGAATGGAATCTTTTCCGGCAGAAAAGAGGAGGACCGGACGCTCACGGCTCGCGACTGTCTCGCGAAGTACGAATATGGCTTCATCCTCGAGCGAAGCGAGGTGGCCGGGCAGGCGACTCATGATGATGCTTTAGCATACGAGCGTCCTCTATAGTAGACAAGGCGCGCGCCGCGCATTTCTCCAGCAGTCGCGATATGTGAAGGACTTGTTCCAAAACGGCCCCTTGGCGGAATGGCATACGCAGGAGATTTAAAATCTCTCGTTCGTAAGAACATGCGGGTTCAAGTCCCGCAGGGGCCACTGTTTTTCTTCAAGAAGGGATGACCGACGCAGGCGACGCGCTGTTGATCATCGCAGCGCCGACGCGCAATGCCATCGCGATGATCGTCATCGTCGGGTTGTAGCCGGACGACGTCGGAAAAATCGCGCCGTCGCTCGCGAAGAGATTTCCAACGTCCCAAAATTTTCCGTTCTTGTCGGTGACGCTGGTCTTTGCATCGGTGCCGGAGCGCAACGTTCCCATGATGTGTTGCGAGCCAGGAATGTCGTCGCGCGGGGAAATAAAAGCGTATTTAGCGCCGGCCTTTGTGAGGATGTCGACCAGCTTGGGCTCGTAAAATTTGCCCGCGTTGATCTCGAACGGATGATTTTGATACGTGCATCGCGCAACCGGCAGGCCGTCGAGATCGACGATGGCCGGATCGAGATCGACGACGTTCGTCGTTTGCGGCGCGTCCTCCGCTTGCATGACGAGGATCATCACGCGATCGCGGCCCGGGCTTTGGCGCATCAAATTTTTGAACAGGGGGCCATTCCATTTTCCGAAATTGGCCTGCTTCAAAACGCGCGAGTAGTAGGCGGCCTCGCCGATTGGCAGACCACCCCCGGAGATTTCGACGATGCCGCCGAGCGGATGCGCCGAGTCCTCGGGCGTGCCACGAAAATCTGCGAACCCATGCGCCACCGCGCGACCGCGATAGCCGTGCACTCGTTCATCGAACACGCCGAGCGCGATCGTTTGATAGTGAAACATCAAATTGCGGCCGACCATGCCGCTCGAGTTTCCGACGCCCGTCGGATCCGAAAGTAGAAGAAGCCGCGCGTCCTCGATGGGGCTCGCGGCGAGCACGTATTGATCCGCGGTGAAGGTGACTTGGGCACCGGTCGGATCCATCGCGACAACGCCGGTAACCTGGTTTTTAGCGCCATTCATGAGCAATTTCACGACGCGCGTTTCGGCGTGCAGCTGACAATTTCCGCTGAGCAACGCTTTGCGAATGGCCGTGACCGCGGTCGATCCTTTCGCGTTGGACGCGCATCCGTAGCTCGAGCAAAATCCGCAATCGACGCACGCCGGTCGATCATCGTACGGAACCGAGTTCACTGCGGTCGGGTACGGAAACATCGTGTAGCCGAGCGAAGCCAAGCCCTTGTTCACCACCGTCGCGCCGTACATCGGGTTTCCAGGCGGCATCGGATACTCGCCGCTGCGCGCGCTCTCGAACGGGTTCGTTCCCGTTTTTCCCTGCACGCCGACCAACTTTTCGCCCCACGCATAAAACGGCTCGAGCTCGTCGTACTGCACCGGCCAGTCGGCAAAGCTTGCATCCTGCACGTTTCCTAAAAGCGTATTGAGCTGAAAATCCGTAGTGGCGAAGCGCGGCATTTTCAAATCGGCATGCACCGTCGCGCCGCCGACGTTTTTCGGAAGTGCTTGCACGTTGCCGACTGTCGTTCGGTCTCCATCTGCCGGCGAATGGCGCCACGAACGCGGCTCGACGCGATCGTCGGTCTCGATGAAATTGCGAATCTCGATTTTGAGCTCGTCGTTCGAAAATCGCGAAACTGGCTGCTTTGTCGGGTCGTCGAGGCCGTCGAAATGGCAGGGACCCGCTTCGAGCACGAGCACTTTTTTTCCGTTGGACGTGAGCACGTGCGCAACGGGGCCGCCGCCCGCGCCCGATCCGATCACGATCGCGTCGAACTTCGAGAGCGACGTGTTTCCGAAAATGGTCTGCCTCACGAGGTCACCCCGCCCAAAAATTGCGTGACCAATCCGAGAAGCTGCTCGGTCTGCGCATCCATCGGCGCCGGATCCGCTCCGGGGTTTGCGGTGCTCATCGGCGACGCGGCGCGCTCGGTGTAGCCGCTGCCGTTCCATTGCGAATAACCGAGTGGCTGACTGTCACCTTCGAAGTTGCAGAGCTTCCATCCCGAAAGGCTGGGATTTCCGCCATATTCGGGTGCAGCGAACGCGGCTTGCGTGACGAGCTCCACGAGCAAATCGCGTGAGTCCGAATCGATTTGCTGAAATGTAGCCGCGAGATCGTCGGCCGACAAAGAGGCGAGAGGTTTTGGAGAAAGCGCAACGGCTTGCGCGATGATCTGATGCAGCTGATCGCGCAGACCGATCACTGGGCCGAGGATCGCATCGTTGGGCGCGCCGCCTTTCACGCTGCTCGAGCCGAGCACTTTGATTTTCCACGCGAGAGCATTGACGCGATCGAGCTCGACCCACGAAGCGAAATCATTTTCGGGAAAATTGGTCGACGCAGTTCCATCTGCATTGGGCAGGGGCTGTCGTCCGGAGAATGGACCGTTTGCGAAGACTTCGTTCGCGCCGCTTTCGATCGTCGCGATGAGATTTTCGATATAGACGACCGCGCCGAGATCTTTGCCGCCGGGATCCTGATCGGGCGGAAGCACCGCGTCGGCGAGAGCTCCGAGCGCGCTGCGTTCGTCGTTCGTGAAGATGCCGTCGCTGTTCGTGGCGGGGGAAGACGACTTGCATCCGGCGGCGTTTGCCATTCCCGCGAGACCGATGATTT
Source organism: Polyangiaceae bacterium (assembly GCA_039937955.1). Taxonomy (GTDB): domain Bacteria; phylum Myxococcota_A; class Polyangia; order Polyangiales; family Polyangiaceae; genus JAICXU01. Next base: position 5,439 of record JBDTFL010000544.1, read on the forward strand.
GCAGCGCACGAATCGCCGCGACGTTACCGGCGCTCGAGCCCATGAACCGCAAAAGCTGACGTCGCGTGATCAAAGACATGGGCGGTCTTTGACACTCGGCTGATGCGCGTGCGACCTATTTTTCTCGAATGGATGACGATCGCTGCGCGCTCGCGACGGGCCACGAGCCGTTGACGAAAAACCGCGAAGCCGCGCGATGGATCTCTCCGAATGTCGCGAGCGATCGCGAAGGCGTCGTCAGGTGGGTTTCGGATCGCTCAGG
>JBDTFL010000545.1:0-2852 GCA_039937955.1 Polyangiaceae bacterium
CCACCCACATGCCCTCGTAATAGCCAAAATGGGTATCACGAACGTTGGGCACACTTAGCCGTTTTTTTTCGACGCAACCGCAAGATGAGTATTCATTTGTAGGCGCACTTTAGGTGCGGTTGCGCACGTGTTGGCACCTGTTGCGCACGTGTTGCGATGGGCCGCGATCGCAAACGACGTGTGAGCGCGTGACGTTTCTCCGGAAATCATAGGAGATTTCGGATCGCCGAATTTCTCACATCAACTTTTCGCATCAACGAAGCGGGTGCGGTGGCGCTGGATCTGAGCTCGAGACCGCGAGCCCCAAGATCGGCGTTTTGAGCTCCTCGCCTACACGTGGCAGCCGCGTTGCGTCGCGAAGCAAAAAGAGAAAATTGCGCGTCATCATGATCTGATCGACCGCATTTTTTTTCGGCAGAGCATCTGCCGGAATCGTCCACGCGAGCGGCGCGGCATTGGTGGCAAGCGCGTCGGGCCAGAGCGCCGGCATGCCGACCACGAAATCTTGCGGCTTCGCGAGCAAGTCGGCGACGAACCACGGACGCAAACGTTGCCAGACTCTTCCGAGGTCGGGCGCGATGCCGTCCAGATTCGTCTTCGCGCGATCGACCGGCAACGCACCCAAGTAGTGACACGTGAAGCACGCGCCGCCGTTGTCTGCAGAGCCATTCACGTGCACGAGCGCGGAGAGAATTTCGTTCGACGAGAGCGCCGGCACGCGAACGTCGGCATACGGAAATTCGCCGCCGTCCTCGATCGCGAGGGCGCGCACAATCGCGGTCGCGTCGTCATTCGACAAATCGTAATTCGGCATGCGCACCGCCATTTTCTGCGGTGGAACGAGCTCGCCCCAAACCCATTCCGGATGCAGCGACGCACGAACCGCGTTCGCTTGCGGGTCACGCAAAAACGCCAAGAGCCATTGCGGTTGCACGTGCGCGCCTTCGCCCAGCAGCGACGGCACTCTCCCGCGTGGCTCGTCGGCCGCGCCCATCACGCGAGAGTCGCGGCTCGCTCTTTGATGACATGTCATGCATCCGCGCGCTTCGAGCAGCTCATCGCCACGCACCTTCTCGAAATACGGTGCGCGCGCCGGATCGAAATCCGCGGTCACGTGCGCATCCATTTTGCTCGCGAGCGCCACGAGCAAATCCGGAATGTCGGCGATGTCGGTTTGCGTGTCCGGATGACTGGGCGGCGCGAGCCACATCGTCGTGATGCGCAGACGATCGAGCGTCGGCGCAATCGCACCCCACGCGGTAAAATCCGACCGAAGGGAGCCCGTCCCACGCGGAGGGGCTTTCGAGATCGGCGTTTTTTCGTCGGAGTGACACGATGCGCATCCGAGCTTCGCCGCGAGCTTCGCGCCGCACTCGGCATGCGAGACCTGCACGTCATTTGCCGCAGAGCATTTCTCGCGCGCGTCGCGATACGCGGGAGTCGCTGCGTCGTTCGCGTCGGCGTCGTCCGCAGCCGGTGACGCAGCGGCAGAAACGAATTTCGCAACGCTCGCCGCTTCTCGCACGGTCAGACGAAAGCTCGGCATCGCATCGTGCGGACGAACGCGCGCCGGATTTTGCATGTAAAATGCAATGAAATCTTCGCGATTTTTTCCGGTAAATTCAGCAAGCCCGGCGGCGTGGCAGCTCTTGCAGCCATACGCGTCGAAGATCTCTTTTCCTTCGTCGGCGCTCGCGCCCGGAACGTTCGCGACGCCGCGCACGTCGGTTGGCGGAGCAAGCGACGTGAGCCACGCGAGAATATTTTTTCGCGCCGCTTTCCCTTCTGCATCATTACCGAAAAAAATCGGCATGCCTTTCGAGGGTGACGTGAGCGCCGCCATGAACGCCGTCGGATTCGCTGCCGCCGAAAGCCAGCGCAAAGGCAACGCGCGGTCGTGGCTCGCATCGGGGTCGTGACACGCCGCGCACTTCGCCTCGAACAGCGCACGACCATGCGACAGATGCGGCGCGAGATCGACGCCGTCTTTTAGAGTCAATTTTTTCTCGCTCGCATGACAGCGTCCGCATCCGGCTTCTACGAGCTTCGCGTCCGACAACATGCCTTCGTCTTTTTTCACCGACAGAAGGCCGTCGTGCGCGCCGAGATCGGTGCGGCTCGCGTTGCCGCCATGACACGAAATACAGCCAAATTGCGCAGTCGGATGAAGAGCGAGCAGCGCATCTTGCGAAGCCGGATGCGGCTCCGTATGACAGCTCGTGCAGCGCTCGACGACGTCGCCGCCCTCACGCCAGCGCGTTGTGATCGATCCTTTTTTCAGAGCCGGCTCACCGTGAATGCGCGCAATGGCGAACGCCGCCATCGTCAGTGACAGCGCCCACAAAACATACCTGTAAATTACACGCGTTTCGAAACGCACGCCGTCATCCTACGACAGGCGTCGCTTACGCCGGACGCAAACGAGTGGCCGAATCGATGGCGCTCTTCATCGATGCGATGCCGGCGTTGATGCGCTCTTCGCTGGTCGCGTAGCTGAATCGTACGAAGCCGGGCGCACCGAACGGAGCGCCGCCCACAGAAGCGACGCGCGCTTTTTCGAGCAAGAACATGGTGACGTCGTTGTCGTTGTCGATCGGTTTGCCGTTGGTTTCGAGCCCGTATAAACCGCGTACGTCTGCAAATGCGTAGAACGCGCCTTCTGGTTTGCGACACGACACACCGGGCAACGAATTGAGGCCGCGCACCATCGCGTCCCGCCTTTTTTGGAATGCCTCGCGCATTTTGACGACGTCGTCTTGCGGACCCGTCAATGCAGCGAGCGCCGCGTGTTGCGAAGCGGCGGTCGGGTTGGTGGTGCTCTGACCTTGAACGACGTCGAGCGCGGCGGAAAC
>JBDTFL010000546.1:0-2653 GCA_039937955.1 Polyangiaceae bacterium
ACCCTCTTTCGCCAAGATCGAAACGATGCGACCGCCGATTGGCGCGGGCATTTCGCTGTCCGCTTTGTCGGTGCCGATCTCGACGATCGGTTGGTCCTTCTTGACGACGTCACCTTCGCGAACAAGCCACTTCGTAATCGTCCCCTCGGTAACGCTCTCTCCGAGTTGGGGCATCGTAACGTCCATGGGGCACCACATTATGGTCGGCCGCGTTATTCGACAAGATGCCTGAACGACCTTCGGAAGATCGTTACCCACGCGCCCTGAAGCTCGCCAGGAAATATCCCTCGGTCCCGTGGAGGCTGGGCAGTAGCCGAAGCGTGGTCGCGTCAGCCCCGTTTTGTTCGGCGATTTTTCGTACGGAATCCCCGGAAAATGGCGCTGAAGCGAAATTCGGATTTTTTTCGACGAACCCCGCCACCACGTCCTCGCACTCGTCTTTGAGGACGCTGCAGACCGCATAGACCAAAACGCCGCCCGGTTTTACGGCTTGAGCTGCGCGCGCCAAAATCGCCGATTGAAGCCGGGCGAGTGACGGCAAATCGGTTTCGGAGCGGCGTGAGAAAATTTCTGGACGACGACGAATGGTGCCGGTGCCGCTGCATGGCGCGTCAATGAGCACGCGATCGTATGCGCGTTCTTGAACATCACCCAAGCCGAGCGTCCAATCCACCGCGAACGTTTCACGCGGATGAACGTGCGCGCGCTCCAATTCGATTCTCAGCCGCTCCAATTTTTTCGGATGCGAGTCGGCGGCGTCGACCGCGCCGGTTTCACCGACCGCATGCGCAAGCAGCGCCGTTTTGTTTCCACGGCCCGCGCACGCATCGAGAATTTTTTCGCCGGATGTTGCTCCGAGCGACAGCGCTACGAGCTGTGATCCTTCTTCCTGAATACTCAGCGCCCCCGACGCGAAGCCTTCCAGATCTTGCGGGCGACCCGCATTTTTGGCTCGAATGGCGTGTGGCGAAAATTCTCCCGCGCGAAAAACTCCGTCCGGTGCCGCTGCAGCCAAACGCGTGATCCAGTCTTCGCGTTTGCTTGCATCATACACGCAAATACCGACGTCAGTCGGCTCGGCGGCGCTCGCGATGAACTCCTTGGCCGCTGCTTCACCACCGAGCGACCGCATGAGCGCGTCGCGCAACCACGCGGGTGCCGATGCCACCATCGCGTCTGCGAATGCGACGGGATTGGTTTCGGCGTCCGCCGCAATCTTTCGGAGCACGGCGTTCGCGAAGCCGCCGACTTTGGATCCGTGTGATTCATTCACCGCGTCGACCGCGTCGTTCACCGCCGCAAATTTGGGGACGCGTGTCAGAAAATAAATTTGATACGCGGCTGCTGCGAGATGCGCGCGCACTTTCGGATCGATGCGATCGAGCGGACGCGAAGAAAACGCAACGATGCGTGACTCGAGAAATCCCTGGGCTCGCAGCGTTCCGTAGACGATCTCGGTTGCGAGGCCACGATCCCGCGGATCGAGCTGCACGGCCGCACCGAGCTCGGACTCGAGCGCCGCCGACGCGAACGCTTTGTTTTGCGAAACTCGAACCAGCACCGCCGCAGCCACGGTGCGCGCCGTCAATTTCACGGAGCTTCAGGCTCGAAACGGATTTGGGTGGGCGGAGGATAATTCGATCCGCCAGCGACGCTGTACGGCGCCAAGACCACGACGGCTTTTTCGCAAGCGGCGAGCGCGAGGCCCGAGCCGTTCGCCTTCGTGAGACCTGGGCACCAATTCGATCCGTTGGAGTCGGGGCTCGTGTAATTTCCCGAATCGCCCAGCGCGCCTTCCGAAGCGACGGTGCCCGTTGCGCATGCCATGCGATTTGCGTCGGAGGCCGGCGGGGTGCCGCCGCGATAGAGAGCCAAAAACGCGTCGCTTTGTGCAGCTCCAACGACCGAGCAAACCGCCCACGACGAAAGAACCACCGAAGACGTCGTGGTGTTTTGAACGACGAAGACGTCTTGCGGCTCGATGTAACCGGAGAGCACGGTCTCGGGGCATGCGGCGGCTGCAACGTGATTTACGTCGGGCCCGATATAGTAGGTGCTCCGCGTCGTGATGTTTCCGACCGCGCCGAGCGGAACGTCCACGCCGCTGGAATTGCATGTGACGGTCAATGAGGCCGACGACGATGTGCCGCCGCCGGGCGCCGGCGTGACCACCGAAATCGAGAGCGCCGTGAGCGAGGTAAGCGCGGACGCCGGAACGACCGCGGTGAGCGCGTTGGCGTTGACGAAGGTCGTCGTGAGCTTCGAGATGCCGAGCATGACGACCGAGCTGGACACGAACGAGCTGCCGTTGACCGTGATGGTGGTGTCGCTCGCGTTGTAATAGACGGTGTTGGGGGTGAGGCTGGCGAGGACCGGCGCCGGATTTTGAACTTGGAAATTCAAGGGCGAGCTCACACCACCGCCGGGTGCCGGATTTGTCGCAACTACCGGAAAATTGCCGGGATTTGCGAACGACCCGGCTCCGAGCGTAGCCGACATATGCGAGCTGTCCGTGAACGTGGAGCTCACGGTCGTGCCATTGAACGCGATGGTGGTGGCGGAGACGAAACCCGACCCGACGATGGCAACCGACTTCGTTGCGTCGCCAACGAGCGCGCTCGACGGTGCGACCGAGCTGATGATGACGTTCGGA
>JBDTFL010000547.1:0-9768 GCA_039937955.1 Polyangiaceae bacterium
CCTTTGTGAATCTTCGCGAGCTCCGCCAAAAGACGGGCCTTCGCGAGATCGCCGTCGACCGTGGTGAGCTCACGCTCGATGAGCGAGACGACCGACGCGTGATCGCCACGCTGCGCGAATGCGTCGCGCAATGCAGCCGCCGCCGCCGGATCCTTCGGGTTTGCTTCGAGCGCGAGCTTGTAGCGCTCAATCGCGCCGTCGCGATCGCCGCGGGCCTCGAGGAGCTTTGCGGCACGCACCCACTGATCGGCCTTGGCCTCGGGCGTTGCTGCTTTGCCGGCGAGCGTCTCGATCGCGCTGAGCGCCGCGTGCGAATCGCCTGACATTTCCCGCAAATGCGCGAGTGCCTCCAGCGCGCCGGCGTGACCCGTCGACAGCTCGAGGATCTGCTCGTACGCACGCGTGGCGCGCTCGGGTGATCCGATTTGCTCCGCCAAAACACGCGCACGCGCAACGAGCAGCTCGACGCGACGAAGCTCGTCGCCGGTTGCCGAAGCATGTGTGTCGTAGAGCCGAACGAGATCCTCCCAACGCGAGAGCGCGCGATAATGACGAGCAAGCGCGGTCAGCGCCGAATCGTTTGCGGCATCGAGCGCGAGGATCGCCTCACGTGCTTTTGCGGCCTCCGCGTGATCGAGAAATTCTTCGTCGTGGAGCGATGCGATGCGCTCGTAGAGATTGATCTTCTGGCGCGGCGTGGCCGCCGTTGCGACCTGACGCGCGAGAATGTCGAGCAGCTCGCGATACTGACCGCCGCGATTGTAGATGCGGTCGAGGCCCTTCAAGCCGTTCAAGTTCGTCGGATCGGCAGCGAGCAGCTCTTCGTATTTCTGCGTCGCCAGATTCAGATCGTCCAAATGATCTTCGTAAACTTCGGCGAGCTTCACGAGCGCATCCAAACGCTCGTCGCCACGGCGCGCCTGCATGCGCGACTCGTAGAGTTGCGCGAGCTTCGCGAAATCCCCATTTTTCTCGACCAAACGCGCGAGCGCGTCGCCGGCCTTCACGTGACCCGGATCTTCACCGAGCACAGCTTCGTACAGATTTTGCGCGCGCGGCACGTCGTTCAAGCGCGTTTCGAAAAGCTCCGCGGCTTCCGTTCGCAAATCGCGTGAGCGTGGCGTCGTTGCAGCGGCGTCGGCGCGCTTCAAGAGAACCTGCGCGAGCTCCGGCCACTGTTGCGCGCGGCGGTAAATCGCCGTGACACCTTCGAGCGCGAGATCGCTCGCCGGATCCGTCGTCAAAATTTGTTGATACGCCATGAGCGCGAGATCGGCGCGACCGAGCTTCGTGTCGTACCACCCAGCAATGCGCTCGAGCAGCACGTCGCGGTCGGTCGTCGAAAGCGTGTCGCCTTTGACGGCCTCAGTCATCGTGGCGAGGACCTCGTTCCAGCGCGCTGTTTTTCCAGCAGCGACGCGTTCCACTTCCGACGCGTACTCGTCGTCACCGGGGAGCTCACACACTGCTTGGCTGAACGCGACGAGCGCTTGCTCTGCGTCGTCGAGCTCGGTCGCGTAGAGGCGACCGATGTCCGCCAAAATCCGCGCGCGTGCTGCGCCCGGCTCGGCGTTCTCGCTGCGATTCAAGAGGCCTTCGACGATCTCTTCGTACTTGCCGAGCGCGCGACGAACGTCCTCGAGCGCGATGGTCGCGATCTCGTCGGCCGGATCGAGCAAAATGATTTTGACGTAGATTTTTTCGGCTTCCGCTTTGTTGTCGGCGGGGCCGTCGAAGATGCGCGCGGCGCGATAAAGCAGCGCTTTTTTCGTCTCTTTCGAGTCTTCGTCCTCGGTCGACATCTGACCGGCAGCTTCGGCAAATGCCTCTGCTACGCGCGATGCATCTGCGCCTTCGTCGACCGCTTTTTCGAGCGCGATCGCCGCTTCCGAATCGTCCGGATTCGCGCCGAGCATGTCGAGCAGCGAGTCGACTTTTTCCGGAGCGATGCTGGTCGCGCCGGCTTGCGTCTTCGCGGTGCGTCCCAAACGATCGAGCGCGTCGAGGAGCGCGCCTGCGTCTTTCGGGCGGCTCGAGGGATTTTTGTCGAGCATCGACAAGACCCAATCGTCGATCTCTTTCGTGATCCAGCCACGCGGCGCTTTGCTGCTCGGCGGCTCGGCGGGTTTTGCGAGATGCGAGAATGCAGCGTCCGCTGGCGTCTCGACCGTGAAGACCGGTTTGCCGCTCAAGAGCTCGTACGCCATCGAACCGAATGCGTAGACGTCGGTGCGTGCGTCGGACGGGCGACCACGAACTTGCTCGGGCGCGATGGTCTTCGGTGATCCGTAGACCGCCAAAAATCCGAAGCCGCCATTTTGCGTGCTGCCATGCGCGAGACGCGGACGAAGGCGGTCGCCTCCGAAATCGATCAGCACGACGCGCGTGCCCTCGAACGAATTGCTCGCTCCGCCATTGGCCGAAAGCGGCGCGCCGTTTTGCGTACGCGCGAGCAAAACGTGCTCGAGCTTGAGATCGCCGTGCGTGAGCTGCGCATGATGCAGCGCCGCCAAAGGCTCCAAAATACCGCGCAAAAGCGGCTTCAATTCATTGATGTGTGAAGGACCTGTGCGTGCGAGACGGGCTGAGAGCGGCGTCGCATCCAGATATTCGTAGGCGACGTAGTAAATCCCCTCGCCTGCTTCGCCGGCTTCCAAGTCTTTCGGCAAGCCGTCGCTGACCACTGTGGACACCAAACGGTTCGACGTGAGGAAACGATGCACCGCGCGCTTGTCACGCGCGGCTTCACGACGCAGCGTCTTCAGCGTGAACGATTTGCCGTCGCGTTTCGCGATGTATTGAACGCCGAGATCGGTCGCGGCGACTTTGCGCTCGATCGTGAACGGGCCCAATTTTTCCCCGGGCGGAAGATCGTCGGTGCCGAGGAGCGCGGCGATGTCACGAACGCGAGGGTCGACCTCGCTGCGCGAAACGAGAATGACGTCGACGAGCGCTTCGATGCGATCGCCGTCGACGCAACGTTCGGTGAGGGCACGAGCAAAGCTCCCCTTCGCCGTGACGCCGCCGACGTCGTCCGGGTCGAGACCCAAAAGCGTGCGGCTCATTCCCGTCATTTCCTCGAGTGAAAAAAGACGCTCGAGCTCCCCGCGCAAAATATCGATCGTGGCCGTCATAACCGCTTGCTCCGCTGCTCACACATTCCGCGAACATGGCCTCCGAAACGAGACCGAATACGGGAAGAGCCCGGGGTTTTACCGCAAGTGCAGCCGAGCGCTAGGGCAAAAGGGCCTGCCCCACCCAGTAAAGATTCGACGGCTTCCGACCCGACGATTCATGGGAAAAATAAGGACGTTCGGATGGGCCAGCGGGGCCCATCAATCATGGGTACGCTCCCGGCGTGCGGTGCGTATGGCTCGTTCTCGGTTTGCTCGCCGCCAGCGGATGTCACGACGACGCGGCGAGTCGCAACGTCGATCGCGGATCGCCCACTAAGGTCAGCGCGCCGCATGATTCGCGATTCGACGACATCACCGCTTGGGCGGAAGAGGCGCATTCGCCGTCGGGCGCGATTTTGGTCGACGGCAAAACGATCTTCTCGTGGGGCGACGTCACGCAGAAGCTCGAGATTCATTCGTGCCGAAAAAGTTTTTTGAGCGCGCTCATCGGCATCGCGGTGGACAAGAAGCAGATCGATCTGGCACGCACGCTCGACTCGCTCGGTATCGACGACGAGCCGCCGTCGCTCACGCCCGAAGAAAAACAGGCGACGATTCTCGATCTGCTCGAAGCGCGCTCGGGCATCTATCACGAGGCAGCGAACGAAACGCCGTCGATGAAAGCCGGACGACCTGCGCGCGGCTCGCATCCGCACGGTTCGTTGTGGTTTTACAACAATTGGGATTTCAACGCGCTCGGCGGAATTTACGAACAGCTCACGCACACGTCGATCTTCGACGCGTTCGATGCGCAGATCGCAAAACCCATCGGCATGCAAGACTACGCGCCCGCCGACGGATTTTACTCGCGCATGAAAACATCACGATTTCCCGGTTATTTGTTTCATATGAGCACGCGTGACCTCGCGCGGTTCGGTCAGCTGTATTTGCAACGCGGAAACTGGAACGGCGTTCAAGTCGTGCCCGAGGCTTGGGTCGCAGCGAGCGTGACGTCGCAATCGCAAACGAAGCCTGGCGCGCAAAGTGGCTACGGCTATTTGTGGTGGACCGCGGGTGATGGCACCGGGCTTTTTCGCGACGTCGACCTCGGCGCGGGCGCATTCGCGGCCGAAGGGTTCGGCGGTCACTACGTGATCGTCGCGCCGCGCTTCAAGTTGGTCGTCGTCACGCGCGCAGATGACGCTTGGTATTTGGCCGATCCCGAAACGCACAACATCGGGCCGAATCGCACCGGGAAATTACTGCGTCTCGCGTTGGCCGCGGCGGGCGTGAAGCCGAACTGAGCTTCGAAAAATAACTGCGTCTCCAGATAGTCAAGGCACGCACGCGCCGGTTCCCTCATGCACCATCGGGGGCGTGCATGTGTAACCTGCACCGAGCTTCGTGCAGTCGCTGCTCGTTCGACATTTGACTGCGCAGAGATACGAGCCGCCGCCCGCGTCGAGTGGAATGAGCGTGCATTGCAATCCGCGCGCGCACGTGTGCCCGGTGGTCGGTCCATAAGGTCCGGCGCATGCGGATCCGCTTGGAATATCGTGCGATTCGCACGCGACCGTCGAGAGCACGGCGACGAGCATGAAGAGGAATACGCAAACGCCCACGCGGGATCGCCCGCAAGGAGCGAGCTTCATCGCCAACAACCCTGACGCGGCGACGGTGGCGTGCCGTAAAGCGGCACGACCTGACGCTGCTCTAAGAGCTCCTCGCGTCGTAATTCTTCGGCCGCCGCTCCATCGTCGTCGGGTCCGGCATCCGTCGTCGCCGCGTTGGCATTTGTGCCCGCGTCACGCGAAACGTCGGCTGACGCGTCGCCCCAACCGACCCCGAGCGTCGCAAACACGACGACGCTTGCGCCAATCGCGAGACGACGCGCGCCGCAAAATGGGCACGCCTTTTCGCTGACGCGACAATGACGTTTGCATCCGCGACAGGGAGTGAGCTTGGCCATGGGTGCTCAATCCTAAGCTGGCTGGCTCCAGCGGCTCGCACCAAATGTCGGTATTTTGGCTTCCGATGCGTGCGGTCGAAAAAAAGCTCCCATATCGACGAAATTACGCAACTGCGAGGGGGCTGCGGTCGATGCATCCGCATCATGAGCTCCTCGCGCAACGCTTTCGCCGAACGATTGGCCGTTTCGCACGTCCCGCCCGCACCGGAAAGCTCGGTTCGCTGTCGCGCGCGCGAGGGCCACGATCGCCATTTTTTGAGTCGGCTCGATCGACTGAATGACGGGCAGGTCGAGCTTGCGCTCACGCTCTATCGCGATGCGCCGCTCGTGAAAGTCATCCTACTTTTGCATGCGCCGGATTTTGGGGACCGCACCAAACGTGTCGCCATCTCGCTCGATCAGCCAGAACAAGGACCCTTCATCATCGTGTCGTGCGCCGGCCACTTCGTCACGTGTCTCGCGTGCGGAATGCGAGTCGGGCGGCGTCCCATCATCACACGCAAGAAGCTCGATGCGACGATCGCGTATGTCGGCGACCTTCGCGCGTGGGCCGACGCCGCGAAATTCAATCGCGGATAACCAGACCGAACAACGCGGCGAGCACGCTCGCTTGATCGCGATTCACGACGAGACCACGCGTTTCGACGGCGCTGATGGTGATGCCGCACACGTTCGATTGGCTCACGTCGGTGCCTTGGAGCTTCGCACGCGTAAAATCGGCGCGTTCCAAATCGCAGTCGACGAATGTGACGCCGCGAAGATCGGCAGCGTGAAAATCGGCGTCGCGGAGCTGGCAATTTTCGAATGAGACGCGCGAGAATTTTGCATCACCGAACGAGCCGTAATCGATCTGAGAATCGACGAACGTCACGTCCTCGAAAACCGCTTCGTAGAATTTTGCGCCGGTGAGGCGGCATCCGCGAATGACGACGCGCGTGAATCCGGCGCCGCGCCAATCGATCATCGCGAACGACGATCGCTCGCAAATCACGTCGATCCAGCGCGTGCTCGACAGCTTGCTCTCCTCGAACGACGTCGACGCGATGCGGACGCCGTCGATGCGGATCGAATCGCACTTGCTCTTTTCGAACGCGCAGCCGTCGATGCGGCATTGCTCGATGACGAGGTTCGCCGCGAGAGGTACGAGCTCGAACGGCTCCAGATCGCCAGGCACAACAGTGATCTGCGGCTCTCGGATTTTTTTCGGCGAAACGGCTCGCATCGCGGGTCGCAATCTACACCGTCGGCCGACGCGATCTTCTAGACTACGAAAATGCGTCAACGATCTTTCAAGCGAATCGGCCTTCCTTTCATCCTCGTCATCGCAACGTGCGGCGGTGTCATCGCGTCGTGCAGCAGCGGTGATGACGCGGCATCGCCCACGAACGACGCATCGACCGGCGACTCCACGACAACCGACAGCGGCGGATCGGACAGCGCGTTTCTCGATCGCGTCGCGCCGGAGCCGGATCTGATCAAGGTCTCGGCAGGCGCAGAATTCACGTGCATCACGGACACCAGCCAAAAAGTAAAATGCTGGGGAACCGGCGCCTACGGCGAGCTCGGCTTCGCGCCCGACGCATCGTCCAATCCGCCGGCGGCCAACGGCGTGAGCGCCGTCTTCTTGGCGGCCGGGTGGTATCACGCGTGCGCGAGCGACGGCACCATCGCCGATTCAGTTTGTTGGGGTTACAACCACGACGGCGAGCTCGCACGTAACGATCTCAGCGCATCGGCGATCGGGCCATTGGGCGGATTTTCGGGAAGCCCATCTGACACGATCAAAGCGCTGTCGAGCGGCCGGTCCCACTCATGCGCGATCGTCGGCACCTCGGTGCAATGTTGGGGAAGCCCCGAATTCGGCGACCTTGGATTCGATCCCGACGGCAGCGTGGCGAGCACCGTCCCGTCGGTCATTGCGCTTCCGGGTCCAGCCGATCAGCTGAGCGTGGGAGTTCAAAGCGCATGTGCACGGCTCGCGAGCGACGGCTCGGTCTGGTGTTGGGGCAGCAACAACATGGGCGAGCTCGGCATGCCTTATCAAGACGGCGGCGGATTTTCGTCGGCTCCCGTGCGCGTCGGAGCATTTTCCGGCGTCTTGCAGATCGCGCTCGGTGCCGGACAAGCGTGCGCGGTTCTCTCCGACCACACCGTCACGTGCTGGGGACGAAACGCGGGCTCGGGCGATCACTCATTGGGAGGCGCGCTCGGTCACGACCCGACGACCGACGAGGAATGCCTCTACGGAAAATGCGATCCGACACCGACCGCAGTGGCGGGCTTGACGGACGTCGCGCAGGTTTCCATCGGCAGCGGGCAAACGTGCGCGCTCAAAACGGATCACACCGTACTTTGTTGGGGTGACAACCTCCACGGCAAGCTTGGTCACGATCCCGCGACCGACACGTTCGTCGACGCGAGCAGCGGGAGCAGCCTGTACGACTTCACGCCGACCCTCGTTGCCGGGCTTTCGAACGTCGTCGAAATCGCCGCGGGCATCTCGCATACGTGCGCGGCCACGGCAGACAATCGCGTGTTCTGCTGGGGCTCGAACCTTTACGGCCAGCTCGGCGTGCCCGACGCTGCGTCTGTGAATTTCGTTCCGCAGGAAGTGCTGGGGCTTTGAGAAAATAAAGCGTCGCTCGCGGTGAGCGAACGCGCCATCAATGATGCGAATGGAGACGCGTGACGCCGGGATAGCCCGGGTCGCCCGGCTCGTGTCGCGGATTCTCCGTGACGTGCTCGCCTTGGCGTGACGGCATCGCCATCAGCAAATCTTTTTCGTAGATGAACTGCTCGCGTGAGTCGTACGGAACCGCGTGTTTTCCCGAGTCCATTCGGATCGCGTCGCAGGGGCACGCCTCGACGCAGTAACCGCAGAAGATGCAGCGCAATTCGTCGATGACGAATTTCACCGGGAAGCGCTCGTAGCCGCGACGTTTGTCGCCGACCGGATATTCGCCGCTCTCGATGAAGATGCACTGCGCGGGGCATGCGGTGGAGCAACACAAGCACGCGACGCAACGCGGGGCGCCGTCTTCGCGGGTCGTCAATCGATGCAGGCCGCGAAAGCGCTCTGGATAAATGCGCTTTTGCTCCGGATACGAAATGGTGGTGATGCCCGGGTCGAGACGCTCGGTCACCGGATCCGGGCGGTCGTTCTTCATCATCTCTTTCGTGTTCACGAAAAAGTGCTTCATCGAAACCGAGAGCCCTCTGAAAATCTCGGGCAGGTACGACTGCGTGGTTGCCGTTCGTTCGCCGCGGTCGATGGGCGCTGCGTTCAGCGGTGCAGCGGGTCGCTTCGGAAATGCGGCGGCACGAGGCGTAACGCCGGGCGCAACTTCGGGGAGGAGTCGAACGGTCGTCATGATTTTCCTAGGCCTGCATCGGGATGGTCTTCGTCCCGCCTTCTTCGTTTTCTTGAGCCTCGGCGGAGGTGCCGACGATGTCGCGAACGTGGCGAATCGGGGTGAACAATCCGAAGATAATGCGGACGACTGCGAACGTGATGAGCGCCGCGACGATGCCCTGCGTCACGTCAGCCGCAAGCTTGAAGCCCGACTGCGCGTAGAGGCTCATGTGATCGATCGCCAAGTAGAGGATGCCCGTCGCGAAGATGTTCGCGAGCGACGCCGGCAAAAGAACGCGCCAACCAAGCTTCATCAATTGGTCGTAACGGAAACGCGGAAGAGTCCAGCGAACGAACGCTTGGAACCAGCAAAGCAACATCGTTTTGCCGAGGAACGTGACGACGCCGATGATCGTCACCCAGATGTGCGGCATCAGCGTGTGGAAGATCGTGGTGTCGCCGAACGCGATGGTGAGGCCGTCGCGATGCAGAAACGGCAAGTTCCAACCGCCGAGGAAGATCGTGACGAGCAGCATGGAGCTCGTGACGACCTCCATGTATTCGGCGAAGTAGAACATTCCGAATTTCATGCCGGAATACTCGGTAAAATAGCCGGAAACGAGCTCACTCTCCGCTTCGGGCAAGTCGAACGGAATGCGTTTCGTCTCCGCGATAGCCGCCGTGAAGAACAAGAAAAACGCGACGGGCTGCACGAAAATTCCCCACGCGTTTTCGCCCTGCCAACGAACCATGTCGTCGAGACGAACGGTGCCGTAGATCATGAACGCGCCGATGAGCGAGATGCCCATCGTGACCTCGTAGCTGACCATTTGGCTGGCCGCCCTCAGCGCGCCCATGAGCGAGAATTTGTTGTCCGAGGACCAGCCGGCGATGGCCGCGCCGACGATGCCTTGGCCGGCGAGCGCGAACACGAAGAGGATGCCGCTGTCGATCGGCGCGATGGCGCCCTCCACTGGATAGATGAAGGACTTGATGCCGGTGGGTCCGGTGATCGGAATGATGGGACAAGTGCCGAGACGTTCTGCGGCCGGAAAGATCGGGAACCAACCGTGCGCGCTCGCGTGCCAGAGCTGCGTCGTGCAGAGGGTGTCGCAGATCGGAATGACCGCCGTGAGCGCGATGACCGGGACCATGCAGAGGATCGGGGCTAGCGCGAAGAGCAGCTTGTCGGCGTTCGGCGGGACGAAATCTTCTTTGAAGAAAAACTTAACGCCATCCGCTGCCGTGTGAAGCAAGCCGGCGATACGGAGCTCGCCGATGAACGGCAGCTTGATCATCGCGCGGTTGGGGCCGATGCGGTCTTGCATCAT